>QHTB01000187.1 GCA_003220615.1 Candidatus Rokuibacteriota bacterium | reverse complement strand
TGTCAAGAACTAAAAATATCTTTTATGGTCCTTATATAAATTGTTGTGTCCTCACGATTCTTGTTCAGGAGGACTACGATGCGAAGCATTCCGACCGGTTGCGCGAAGGCGACCAGTGTCTCCGTTTCATGACGCCGGCCGCGCGGGGGCCACCGACGACCTCCCACTCCCCTTTGGCACCGACCACGTGATCGCCAACGCGGAGTTGCCAGGGCAGCAGGGCCAGGGTCGTGAAGCGCGGCGTCACGAAAACCACCCAGCGCGCCGGATCTTCTTCCACTCCTCGAGCGCCCGCTTCAGTGTCGCCTTCGCCGTTGGCCACGTCTGGTTGTCCCAGCGCGTCTCGAGGATCGAGCAGATCAGACGCTCGATGCGGAGCCAGTGTTGGCATGGAGAGGATGATCTGTTTTCGCGACTCGAAGAGGTCGTTAAAGGTGTGTCACCGAAGAATATTCCCGAAATCGAGGAGCGCCTGCGGTCGCGCTTCGAGTGGGGCCTCATCGCCGACATCCAGCCGCCGGACTTCGAGACCCGGGTGGCCCTGCTCAAGAAGAAGGCGGCCCTCGAGCGCGTCCTGCTGGCCGACGATGTCGCCTACCTGATGGCGACCCGTGTCAAATCCAACATCCGCCAGCTTGAGGGCTCGCTGACCCGGATGATCGCCTTCAGCGCGATGACGGATCGGGAGATGACCACGGACCTCGCTCAGGAGGTGCTCGCGGACCTTTGGAGCGATGAAGAGACGATCATCCCGATCGAAGTCATCCAGCGGAAGGCTGCTGAGTTCTTCAGGGTCAGGCTCTCTGACCTAAAGGCCAAGGACCGGACGAAGGCCGTGGCCTTCCCCCGTCAGATCGCGATGTATGTTGCGCGGCAGCTCACGCACGTTTCGCTCGCCGAGATCGGCCGCGCCTTCGGCGGGAAGGACCACACGACCGTCCTACACGCGATCCACAAGATTCAAACTCTGCTTCAGGAAAATCCGAAGCTCCAGAAGACCATCGATGGCCTGATCCAAGGCATCGCCCGGTGATCGCCCCAATCGTCCAAGCGCTGCCGATCGAGTTCGGGTAGATAAGCTTCCGGCCAGCCCACGTGCCCCCCATCCGCTACGGAGCATGCACGTCGACCTCGAGACCATCCGCGAGCTTCGCCGCGACGGTCATTCCCGCAGTGCACACTTGCGCTTGACCGGTTCGTTCTGACGCTCGGCGTTGCGCCCGCGTCGCCGATCGACCGCTTCCTGGGTGATTCGAGGGTAAACGAAAGGGGTTAGCGGCTCTGACGTCCGCTAGCCCCTCGTCGTTCATGGTTGTCGGGCCCGCAATGCTGAATGCTACACGGCGCCTCAAGCGTACTGGATCGATTTAACTCCAGACCGCCCCCAACTTCCCAGACACCCTCCGCGCCGTCCTATCTCCTGCGCGACCGTGATCAGGTGTACGGCCAGCAGTTTCGCCATCGACTGAAGGCCATGGGGATCAACGAATCCTCACGCTGCCGCCCGGATCACTCCTTCGGCACCAGGACGATCTCGATGCGGCGGTTCTTGGCCCGGCCTTCCGGCGTGGCGTTGTCGGCCACCGGCTTGAACTCCCCGAACGCGGCGGAGGAGAGGTTGGCCGGATCGACACCCTGCTTCTGGAGATAGCGGGCGATGTTGATCGCGCGCGCGGCCGAGAGCTCCCAGTTGGTCGGATAGCGCTGCGTCAGCGCGCCGACGATCGGCTGGTCGTCCGAGTGCCCCTCGATGCGGATCGATTTGCCGGTCACCGGCTTGAGGACCTCGATGACCTTGCCGAGGACCACGAGCCCGTCGGGCTTCACTTCGGCCTTGCCCGAATCGAAGAGGATCGCCTCGACCATATTGAGGGTGAGCTTGCCCTTCAGCTCGGAAATCGTCACCTGTCCCTTGTCGATCTCGCCCTTCATCTTCGCCATGAGCTGCTCGTAGGTCGAGCTGACCTCGCGCACCTTCTCCTCGCGCGCCTTCTGCGAATCGGCGAGCTCCTGGGTCAGCCGGGTATTGTCGCTCTCGAGCGCGCCGACGCGCTGGCGCAGCTCCGCGATGGTCTTGCCGAGCTCGCCCGATTTCAGCGTGAGGTCGCCCTTGAGCTGCTCGTTGCGCTTGCCGGCCTCCGCGAGCTCACGCTTGAGGCGCGCGTTGTCTGCGTCGAGCGCGTCATAGCGCGTCTGGGCCGCCTGAACGGTCTTGGTGTACTCGCTCTTCGAAACGCATCCGGCGGCGCCGAGCGCAACGAGTGCGAACGCGGTGATCGCCACAACTGTTTTGCGCATTTGTGGTCTCCACGGTTGGGGAATCTGGCAAAGTTGCCAAAATCCATTATTGCAAAGGCCGCCCTCATCGACGAAAAACTACGTCCGGCCATCCCGTTTCCACGTGAGCTTGGACCCCTGAGGCGCAACGATCTTGTTGACTTGGCGCGCCTGCCGATGGTGCGTTGGGTGAACCGGTGAAAGGAGGTGGAAGGACTCGAGCTCAGTGCATCGCGCCCGGCACTCCGCCGTCGATCACGAGCACCTGTCCGGTGACGGAGTCCGCCCGGCAGAACGTGACCACTTGCGCGGCGATGTCCTGCGCGCTGGCCACCCGCTCCAGCACCGCCTGGCGCCGCGCCGTCTGGACGACCTCGTCGGGCAGACGCTGGGCCATCCGCGTCCCTTCGACCAGTCCGGGCGCCACACAGTTGACCGATATGTCGGGGGCGAGCGCCACGGCGAGACAACGCGTGAGGTGGATCAATCCCGCCTTGCTGGCCGAGTACGCGATGCTGCTGCTCCTGGGGTACAGGCCGCCCACCGACGCGATGTTCACGATGCGGCCGGAACCATGCTTGCGGAGGTGCGGGGCGAACGCTCTCGCGAGCAGGTACGGGCCCCGCAGATTGGTGTCCATGATGCGATCCCAGACGTCAGCAGTCAGCGCCGCGAGATCGGAGAACGGGATGCCGATGTTCCACGCGGCGTTGTTGACAAGGATGTCCACGCGCCCAAGCCCGCCGACGACCGTATCGACGGCGGCGTCGATCGAGACAGGGTCGCACTGGTCGAGCTGGACGGCCAGGCTTCGCTTCCCGGCCGCCCGGACCGCGTCGATCGTCGCGGCGGCGCCCTGCTTGTGGCCGACGTAGGAGATGGCGACGTCAGCGCCGGCCTGCGCCAGGGCTCGGGCGATCGCGCCACCGATGTCACCGGAGCCGCCGGTGACGAGGGCGGTTTTACCTTCGAGATCCATGCCGTGCGCTCACACGGGCGGCCGGCGCGTGTGCCAGTCGGTGGCTCGCTGATAGGCGTGGCCGAGGCGCAGCACGGTCGCCTCCTCGAACGCCCGCCCGCTGAGCTGCAGCGAGAGCGGCAGCCCGGACGCCGACAGCCCACACGGCAGCGCGAGCGTCGGCTGGCCGGTCAGGTTGAACGGCGGCATGTTGGTGCGCGGGAACGCGAGCTCCGGGTCGTACATCGTCTTGAACGTCGGCGCCGTCTTCGGCGTGGTCGGCGTGGCGAGCACGTCGACGGTCTTCATCACCTCCGCCACGTCCGCGCAGATCTGCATGCGCACGCGCTGCGCCTGCACGTACTCCGGCCCGGTGACGAGTGCGCCCGTCAGCAGGCGCTCGCGCAGCATCTCGCCGTAGAGCTCGGGGTGGAGGCGCAGGTCCTGCTCGTGGTAGGCGAAGGCTTCGGAGAGCATGATGAGCATGAACGAGCGCGAGAGGTTGAAGGCCGGGATCTGGAGATCGCGCACGTCGGCACCGAGCTTGCGGAGCGTGCCCAGCGCGTCCTCGAACGCCCGCACGTTGTCCGTGTCGGCGTCCTCGAAGAAGTAGTTCCGCGGCACGCCGATGCGGAGCCCGCGCACGCTGCCGTCGAGCGCCCCGACGTAGTCGTCCACCGGCCGCGTGCTGGACGCGGGATCGGCCGCGTCGTGCCCGGCGATCGCCTGGAGCAGGTACGCGCAGTCTTCGACCGTGCGCGCCATCGGGCCCGTGTGGTCGAGCGTCCAGGAGAGCGTCATCACGCCGGCGCGGCTGACGCGGCCGTACGTCGGCTTCAGTCCGGTGATGCCGCAGAACGCGGCCGGCCCGCGGATGGAGCCGCCCGTGTCGGAGCCGGTCGCGCCGTGCAGCAACCCGGCGGCCAGCGCGGCGCCGGAGCCGCTCGACGAGCCACCCGGGATGTGCTCGAGGTTCCACGGGTTGCGCGCGGGCTGGAAGCGGTGGCCGGGGAACTGGAGGCCGAAGGCGAACTCGTGGGTGATGAGCTTGCCGAGGAGCACGGTGCCGGCGTCCTGCCAGCGGCGGCCTACGGTCGAGTCGCTGTCGGGCACCCAGTCCGCGAAGAGCGCGGAGCCCCCCGTCGTGCGGATACCTTTCGTCAGGTAGATGTCCTTGTGGCCGACGGGGATGCCGAGCAGCGGCCGCTCGTCGCCGCGCCGCAGCGCCTCCTCGGCGGCTCGCGCATCGGCGAGGGCGCGGTCCGGCGTCAGCGTCACGAACGCGTGCAGCGCGGGATCGAGCTTCTCGATGCGCGCCAGCAACGCGCGCGTCACTTCGACCGGGGACAGCTCGCGCTTGCGATAGCGCGCGCCCAGCTCACGGATGGTCGCGTAGGCGATCGCGTCACTCACGGCCGGCTCCGTGGCCGGTTCCGCCCTGGCCGGTTCCGACGTGAGGGCCAGCGGCGTCGAACGTCACGGCCGGCTCGAGCGGGCGGATCGTCCGCGAGTCGCGCGAGCGCAGCGGCGCGAGCGCCTCGCCCAGAAGCTTGCGCACCATGGCCAGGCGGTTCTCGGGGATGGTGATGCCGGCGGCCGCGATGCGGGCGCGCAGCTCCTCCATCGTCAGGTCGGGACGCTTCGGGTCGTTGGGCATGACGTCCTCCTGTGGGGCTCCCACGATCTGTGGGTTCCCACGATAGCTCGGGCGGCGCGTTCGCCTCAGCGGCCGAGCGCGGCCACCGCCCGCTGATAGTACGTCAGGTCGTAGTACTTCTCCGCGGGCTCGACCTTGGCCCCGCCCCGCTCGATCTCGGCCCGCAGTGCGAGCACGTTGCGCAGGCCCTCGACGTTCAGGCGCGCGTCGGGGGTGAAACCGTCAGCCGGATCGATCGCGGTCTCGTATGACTTCGCGGCGATATCGGCCGGCAGCTTGTAGCGCTCGGCGATGAACGCCGTGACGTCGGCCCTGTTGGCGGGCGCCTGGATGAAGCGGAGCGCCTCGACGTAGCCACGGATGTAGCGCTCGAGCGTGTCACTGTTGGCCTGGGCCCACCGGCGCATGACGAACGCGCCCGTTCCCTGGTAGGGGCCGATCAGCTTGACGGCCGAGCCCAGGTTGCGAAAGCCGAGCTTCTCGGCGATGAGCGACGACGGCGGATTGAGCATCGAGCCCGCGTACTCACGGTGCTCGCGCATGAGCTGGAATCGCCGGATCGTCCCACCCGTCGGGGTGATCGTGTAGTCGCGCCCGGCCACCAGGCCGTTCTGCGCCAGGATCTTCTTGGCCACGAGCGCATACGCGGTGTTCGGCGCATCGACGATGAACTGCTGACCGCGCAGCTCCGCGATCGAGGTGATGTGTGGCTGGACGATCAACGAATTCATCGCGCTGTCCCCGCCCATCACGATGACGGCGTCGGCGCCCGCGGTGCCCACCATCGCCAGCGCGTTGTCCACGCCGGCCGCCGCGATCTCGAAGGCACCCTCGGCGAGGCCCTTGCGCAGCACGTCCGAGTCGGGCGTCTGCTCGATCTCGACGCGAAGGCCCTGCCTGGCGAAGAACCCCTTCGCCTGGCCGGCGAAGATCGGCAGGTTCGAGAGCCCGCCGAAGAGCTTGACGCGCACGAGCGTCGGATCGGCGGCAGCTCCTCCACCGGCGACGAGCGCGAGCAGCGCGGCGGTCGATAGCACAGCCACGGCGGTTGCGACGATTCGTGTGTCCATGACGCGAGTCTCCGGGCCTACCCGCCTGAATCCAGCGGCACGGCGTTCCGAATGTCCTTCGGCAACAAGGCCTCGGCGATCGTCGGGAACATCAGGACCGACAGCAAGCCAGTGCCCACCAGGGCAGCCGCGATCTCGGGCTGCAGACGCCCGGTCGTCACCCCAATGTGAGTGATGGCGACCACCAGTGGCAACGCGGTCGCCGAGTACAGCGCGAAGGGCCACTGCTCACCGCGGCTGAGGTCTTTGCGGTACAGGAGTACCGGGACACCGCGTACGACCAGGAGGAGGATCAGGAACATCGGCACCAGGAGCATCGTCTTCGGACTCTGCACGAGCGCACCCACGTCGAGGCTCATCCCGCTCACCACGAAGAAGAACGGCACCAGGAACCCGAAGCAGATTGCGTCCATCTTCTCGCGAAACGGCTTGCCCTGTTCGCCCCGACTGGCGAGACCGACGACCATGCCGGCCGCGAACCCACCCAGGACGGCCTCGAACCCGAATTCGAGCGACAGAGCCGCAAACGACGCCATGAGGAGGATCGAGAGACACACGGGGAGCTGCGTGCTCGAGTGCATGCTGCGTTCGAGCAGCTTCACCGCCCTCGGCGGCCTGAGCCCGAGCGCAACGAGCGCCGCCACGATGCAGACGGCCACGAAGGCGAACATGAAGACGGCCCCTTGCCACACGCCATACGCGGGCGTGAGCACCAGGGACACTGCGATCACGGGACCGAACTCCCCCGCCGCGCCGGCCGCAACCACGAAATTGCCGAAATGCGAATCGCCCCTCACGGTATCGCGCAAGATGGGCAGGAACGTCCCCAGCGCGGTGGTGCTCAGC
Source organism: Candidatus Rokuibacteriota bacterium (assembly GCA_003220615.1). Lineage (GTDB taxonomy): Bacteria > Methylomirabilota > Methylomirabilia > Rokubacteriales > CSP1-6 > 40CM-68-15. Next base: position 17,249 of record QHTB01000187.1, on the reverse strand, counting down.
ACGAGTGCCGCCAGGATCGGTGTGTGAATGATGGCCAGCCAGTAGAGAAGGCCGGCCGCCGCCAGCCCCAGGCCAAGCGACAAGATCCAGCCGCGAAAGGCCAGCGACAGGGGCCGGCCCTTGACCCGCTCGAGGTCGAGCTCCATTCCCGCCATGAAAAACAGGGCGACCAGCCCGGAGTTCTCGAGAAACTCCAGCGAGGCCCCGGCGGTCGCGAGGCCCAGTCCATGTGGGCCGATGAGAATACCGAACGCGATCTCCCAGATGATGACCGGCACCCGAACGACGCCGAAGCGGATTTCTGCCAGCAGCGATGCCGCGACGGCAATCGCCATCACCATGAGCTTGGGATGACCGCCAAGGTGCACCGCTTTCCCCTGGCGTCAGGTCGAGAGCCCGAAGAGCGACGTCGCCCGGGTCGCGTCGAGCATGGCCCGCATGTCCTCGTCCGGCGGTCGACGCTCGAACCGGCTGGCGGCGTCGAGCACCTTGGGCAGGAGCTTCAGGTCGCCCACCGTGTTGAGGAACACGCCGGGCACGCCCATGGCCCAGTGCACCGCGCGATCGATGTCCGCTTGCTCCTCGAGCGGCTGGTACCACGTCGTGTGCGTCCGCTCGGTCGTCGCCCACGGTCCGCGCGCGATCGACTTGATGACCTGAACGGCCGTGTTGCGCTCGCCGCAGATCCGGAGCACGTCCTCGAAGGTCCGCCGGTAGCGCTCGTCCTGGGCCATGAAGAAGTTGAACGGCAGCAGCACCGCGTCGAAGTCGAAGCGCGCGAGGCTCCGCTTGTGCATGGCGGCGATCGTCCAGCCGTGGCCCGTCACGCCGATGAAGCGGGCGAGGCCCTGCTGGCGAGCGTCGACCACGGCCTCCAGCACGCCTCCGGGGCCCATGGCCTGCTCCCAGTCGTCAGGATGCCCGAGGGAGTGGAGCTGGATCAGATCCACGTGGTCGACGCGCAGCCGATCGAGGGAGCGATGCAGGTCGTCGCGGGCCTCGCGAGCGCTGCGCGATCCGGTCTTGGTCGCGAGGAAGAAGTCGCGCCGGTGACGCGCCATCCACGGCCCGATGCGCAGCTCGGAATCGCCATACCGCGCGGCGGTGTCGATGTGATTCACGCCGAAACGCAGCAGCACCTCCAGCGCGCGGTCGGCATCCGCCTGGTTGGCTCGGGCCAGCGCGGCGGCGCCGAACAGGGTCACCGTGCTCTCGTGGCCGGTCCGTCCGAACGGTCGTCGTGCAATCATCGGGCACCCTCCGGTCGGACAATATACACGGCGTTACGAACGACGGTGCCGGCGGTGGCGGCGCTTACTTCCTCGAGTGAGCAAGGTTGCGGGACCATCCGCCCGACAGCACGAAGCGAGGAAACGTCACCCACTGCTCGAAGAACAACCGGCCCAGGACGTTCGCGGGCCCGGTGAAGGGCTCCGGGGGCACGCGTTCGAGCTTGTGGCCACGGCCCTGAACGATCACCGAGACGACGATGCCGAGGACGGCCAGCGCGAGCAACCCGAGCGAGACCTTCACCACCGCGACGATCAGCAGCACGTTCGCCACGATGAACAGCGGGACGGCGACGACGTGCAGCAGCAGATTCGTCGTGTTCCGGTGATACCTCGCATATCCCTGCCACTGCCACGTGAGGAGCTGGCCGACGGTCATCGCGGTCCTCGCCCGCTACACCGCGACGCCCTGCCGCGTCTCGGCGAAATGCGGCATGACGTCGGTCGCGAATCGTTCCATCGCGCGGAGCGTGTCGCGATGGTTCAGGTGGCCGAAGTTGAAGTAGAGGATGACCTCCGACACGCCGCCGGCCTCGCACTTCTTCAGCAGCTCGATGCAGTGCTCGGCGTCGCCGGTGACGATGCTGCGGTCGCCGAGCTGGCTCGGCTGCATCGATCGGAGCCGCTCGACGACGTCCACGAAGTAGGCGATGTGAGGCGGGGCCGTCTTCTTGTCACCCGGCAACACGGGGATCACGTTGTGCAGGTAGTAGAGCAGGCGCTCCCGGGCGCGCTCCGCCTCGTCGTGGGTGTGGGCCACCGCGCAGAAGTAGCTGCACATGACCTTCGGGTCGGCCAGCCCGGCCGCGCGGGCCATGCGCTGGCTCTCGCGCGCCGCGTTCTCGACCGAGCCGAAGAGCATCGCCGCCGCGAACGGCGCGAAGATGGAGTTGACGCGCAGCCGCGCGGCCAGCTCCATCGACGGCTTGGAGAAGCAGGCCACGTACACCTCGGGGTGCGGCTGTTGCACGGGGCGCGGGAGAATCGTCAGCGGCCCCGGCGTCGAGTAGTACGTGCCGTGGAACTCGAACGGTGACTGCCGCCACGCCGCCATCATGTATTCCATCTGCTCGTCGAACACGGCGCGGCTGTCCGCGAACGACGCGCCGAAGGGCCCGTACTCGCCCGCGTCGTAGCCCCGGCCGGCCGAGAACACCGCCCGCCCGTGGCTCAGCACGTCGAGCAGGTTGAACTCCTCGACCACGCGCAGCGGATGGTTGAGCGGGAGCACGACCGTCGCGGGGCCCAGCTTGATCCGCTTCGTGCGGGCGGCCACGTGAGCGAGGAACATCGCCGGCGACGGGAGCACGCCGAAGCGCGCGAAGTGGTGCTCGGGGACCCACGCGCTGTTGTAGCCCATGGCCTCGGCTTCGACGCACTCCTCGGCCACCTCGAGCAGGAGCTGGTTGGGATCGCGTCGCTGGGCGCCATATCCCGGTGAGTTGTCGGTCAGCGTGAAGTATCCGAACTTCATCGTCGCCTCCTCACTTCGCCCACTTTCCGCGCAGCTCGGCGTACGGCGTCAGGGCCATGAAGGCCTCGGGGCTCCACTTCCAGAATTGCGTGGTGTTGGGAAAGGAGGCGATGGGCAGATTCTCGACGGCGCCACCTCGCTGCTCCACCTTCAGGATGTGGACCGCGTGGACGACGTTCTGGAAGGCGTCGAAGCGCACCCGGCCGCGCGGTCCGTTGAACTCCACGGCCTTCAGCGCGGCGAGGAACGCGGCTTGATCCTCGACGTTCCCCTTCACGGCCTCGAGCGCTCGCGCGATGGCCTGCGCGCCCACGTAGCCCTGCTCGGCCATGTCGACGGCCGGGCGCTTGTACTTCGCGGCGTACGCCTCCATGAAGCGCTTGTTCTCCGGCGTGTCCACGGCGGGAACCCAGTGAATGGCACTGACGATCCCCACGGCAGGCTCGCCGATCTTGGACAGCACGTCGCCCTGGGTGAGGCCCTTGCCGATGAGCGGGATCTTGCCCTTCAGGCCGTACTCCTCGTACTGCTTCACGAAGCGGATCGCGTCGACGCCGGCGAAGAACGTCGCCACCACGTCGGCATCGCGCCGGATCTGGCTGAGGAACGGCGCGAAATCCGCATTGCCGAACGGCGGGTAGATCTCCTGGATCACCTGACCACCCGCCTCGGTGAACGTCCGCGCGATGCCGCCCATGTGCTCGTACGCGGCGACGAAGTCGGCGCCCACCAGGACCATCTTTCGATAGCCCTGCTTGTACGCCCATTCCCCGAGCGGATGGGACGAGTCGCTGTTGGAGAAGGACGTCCGGAAGATGTAGGGGCTCCGCTGCCGCTGGGTGAGGCCGTCGGCGCCCGCGTTCATCACCACCAGCGGCGTCTTCTGGGCGATCACGTACGGCCGGAGCGCATACGCCACCGGCGAGGCGATGACGCCGCCCAGCAGGTGGACCTTGTCGTGCTCCACCAGCTTCCGCGCCTTGGTCAGGCCTTCGTCGGGCTTGGAGCTGGCCTTGGTCTCGAGGATCAGCTCGACGGGGCGGCCCCCGGCCTTGTTGCCGACCTCGCCCCAGTAGAGCAGGAACCCGTCGCGCAGATCGATGCCGAGCTGAGCCAGCGGCCCCTTGTCGGGATAGATGAAGCCGATCTTGATCGGGCCGGGAGACTGAGCCGCGGCCGGCGTTCGCGACGCCAGCCCGCCCGAGGCCACCAGCACCACGAGCGCGGTCAACACGCCGAAGGTGACGCGCCTCATCGTCAGCACCGCCATGATCGTCCTCCCGCTGCGGCGTTCGATCGCCCGCATCGTAAAGGATCGCGCCGCCCTCCGCGAGCCGCCTTGACAGTGGGCCCGCCGTGGATAGCATGACGAACGAACGTTAGGTAGGTATGAGCGCCGCCCTCGTCGCCACCGCTCCGGAACGGGCCGCCTCCGCGCGCATCCTGCGCGCGGCGACCGCGCTCTTCCGCGCGCGCGGCTATCACGGCAGCTCCATGCGGACGCTGGCCCGCGGGCTGCGGATGGAGCCGGCCAGCCTCTACTACCACTTCCCGTCCAAGCAGGACATCCTGTTCGCCATCCTCGACCGCACGCTCGACGACCTGCTCGACGGCCTCCGGCACGCGGTGACGGCGGCCGACGACGACCGCGCGCGACTGCTGGCGGCCGTGCGCTTCCACGTGCTCTTCCACGTGCGCCGGCGCCAGGAAGCGTTCTTGAGCCACAGCGAGCTGCGGTCGTTGACGCCGGCCAACCTGCGCCGCGTGCTCGCCAAGCGCGACGAATACGAGCACGTGGTCCGCGGCCTGCTCGCCACCGGCGTCCGCGCCGGCGGCTTCCAGGTGGCCGACGTGAAGCTGACCGCCATGGCCATCCTCACCATGTGCACGGGCGTGGCGACGTGGTTCTCGGAGGGCGGGCGCCTGGCTCCCGAGTCCATCGCCGACCGCTACGTCGAGATGATCTTGCGCAGCGTCGACCGGCGCGCGAAAGGACTCCGCTCATGACGTTCACGACCCTCCGCTACGACGTCCAGGACGGCATCGCCACCGTCACCCTCGACCGTCCCGAGAAGAACAACGCGATCTCCATGGAGATGCGGGCCGACTTCCGGGCTCTGGCCGACGAGCTCTACACCAACGAGTCGGTGCGGGTGGCGATCATCACCGGCGGCGGCAAGGCGTTCAGCGTCGGGGCCGACGTCTCCACGTTCGAGACGGACTGGAACACGCCCGTCTTCCGCGCCAACACGCGGCTGCTCACCAACTTCTTCAACGAGCTGGAGGCGCTCGAGAAACCGGTGATCGCGGCGATCAACGGCACCTGCGTGGGCGGCGGGCTCGAGCTGGCCATGGCGTGCGACCTGAGAGTGGCGGCGCGCTCGGCCCGCTTCGGGCTGCCCGAGAACAACCTCGGCCTGATCCCCGGCGTGGGCGGCTGCTCGCGGCTGGTCAAGCTCGTCGGCTTCGGGCGAGCCAAGGAGCTGGTGCTGACGGGCGAGATCATCACCGCCGAGGACGCCTTCCGTCACGGCCTGGTCAACCGCGTGGTCGACGACGGCGCGCTCGCGGCCGAGGCGCGAGCGCTGGCCGAGCGGCTGCGCGGCAAGGCGCCGCAGGCGCTCGGCATCGCCAAGCGCGTGCTCCAGAACTGCGTGAGCGCGGACCTCCAGACGGGCCGGACCATCGAGAGCTTCGGCCAGTCGATCCTGATCAAGACGAAGGACCACCGCGAAGGCGTCACGGCCTTCCGCGAGAAGCGACGCCCGAAGTTCGAGGGGCGGTAGGAGACCGTCATGGACACACCGTTCACCGACAAGATCGAGTCGGCCGACGTGGCGAAGATGCCCGCCGAGTACCAGGTGCTGCTCAAGCGCGTCCTCGCCATCCAGGCCGATTGCGAGATTGGCGGGCCGCATCTCTACGTGCGCAGCATCCTGCCGGACGCGCCGACGAAGGTCGATCGGCTCATCGTGGCGCGCACGGCCGCCGAGGAGGCCGATCACTATCGAAAGGTCGCCCGGCTCGCCGGCGAGGTCGGCGAGGACGTCTCCGCGCTCCTGAGCCGCCCCAACCGGGAGCGCTACGTCAACGCGTTCCGCGGAACCATCACGAGCTGGGAAGATTTCGCGGTGTTCGGCTTTTTGATCGACCGGGTGGGACGCTACCAGCTCGAGGAGTTCATCGGCTGTAGCTACGCCCCGCTGGAGCGGTTGCTGCCCGACGTGATCAACGAGGAGCTGGGGCACATCGACTACGGCCACACCAAGACCGCCGAGTTCGCGGCGCGTGGCGGCCGTGACAAGGAACGGATCCAGGGCGTGATCGATGCCTGGTATCCGAAGGCGCTCGACATGTTCGGCAACACGGGCTCGCGGCGCTCGGAGCGCTATCGTCACTGGGGCCTCAAGCGCCGGACCAACGCCCAGGCGCGCGAGGAGTACATGCGAGAGGTCGATCCGCTGATCAGGGCGATGGGCCTGACGGTGCCCGATCCGACCGTCGGCCGCGAGTTCGTATGAACGCGCGCGCCCTCGACGAGCACCTGGAGGCGATGGTCCTGGCGCTCCATGCCGCGGTCAACCGCGCGATGCCCCACGTCAAGGACGACCCGGCGCTCGTGGATCAGGCGCTCCGCGACTGCGAGGAGATCCTGGAGGTCATCCTCGACGGCGACGTGGCGGGTTGGCTCGCGTGAACATCGTCGTCTGCGCCAAGATCGTCCCGCTCGCCTCGGTGACGATCCAGATCGATCCCGCCACGAAGCGGATCATCAGGACGGGCGTCAGCCAGGAGCTGGACCCTCAGGCCGCCAAGGCCGTCGAAGAAGCGCTGCGTCTCGCCGACCGGCATGGCGGATCGGTGACGCTCGTCGTCATGGGAGGCGAGGACGCGACGGTCGGCATCCGGAGCGCGCTGGCCATGGGCGCCACCGCCGCCGTACATCTCTCGGACCCGGCGCTGGCAGGCTCCGATGCGCTCGGCACGTCGAAAGCGCTGGCGGCGGCGATCAGGAAGACGCCGTTCGACCTCGTGCTGTGCGCGACGGAGTCGAGTGACAGCTATACCGGCCTCGTGCCCGGACAACTCGCCCAGCTCCTCGGCATTCCTCCGCTGACGTTCGCGACGGCGCTGACCGTGGACGGCAACGTCGTGACGATCAAGCGCCAGAGCGAGGGCGGCTACGACACGGTCTCGGCCGAGCTTCCTGCGCTGGTGACGGTGACCACCGGGATCAACGAGCCGCGCTATCCCACGCTGAAGGGCATCATGGGCGCGAAGAAGAAAGAGATCCGGAAGTACACCGCCGCCGATCTCGGCCTCGGGCCGGGCGACGTCGGCCCGGCCGGAGCTCGCGAGCGCGTGCTCACCGTGGGCCGCCCGCCTGCGCGGCCACCGGGCCGGACCATCAAGGACGAAGGCGACGGCGGAAAACAGATCGCCGAGTTCCTCGCCGGCCTGAAGCTCGTGTGAGCGGCGCGCAGCCATGGCCGACCTGATCTGGGTCTACGCCGAAGTCGTCGACGGAAAGATCTCACGGGCCACGCTCGAGCTGTTCTCGAAGGCCGCGGAGCTCGGCACCGCCGAAGCGGTCCTGCTCGGGCCGGCTCCGGACGACGCGATCACCACGCTGTCCCAGCACGGCGCGAGCAAGGTCTACCGTTCCGACGACGCGATCTATCGCGATCACCCGACGTTGCCGGCCGTGGAAACGATCGCGGCCCTCATCGCCAGCCATCGGCCGGCGGTCATGCTCTTCGCGTCGAGCTACGGGGGCCGCGACGTGGCGGCCACGCTGTCGGCGAAGCTCGATTGCGGCGCGCTGACCGACGTCGGCGACCTCACGCTGACGGGCGGCGCGATCGAGGCGACGATTCCGGCTCTCGGCGGGAGCTATCAGAACAGCGCCACGCTGACCGGGTCGGGCACCAAGCTCGTCCTGGTCCGCCCGAAGGCGTTCGAGATCAGGCCGAGGGCGGTGCCCGCCACCGTCGAGGAGGTCGCGGCGCCGCGCGATGCGGCGCTCAGAAAGATCCGCGTGGTGGAGCGCGTGACGGTGAAGCGCGAGGGCCCGCAGCTCGAGGATTCCCGCGTCATCGTCTCGGGCGGCCGGGGCCTCAAGGCGCCCGAGCGCTTCGCGATGCTCCAGGAGCTGGCTGAGCTCCTCGGCGGCGCCGTCGGCGCGACGCGCGCGGCGGTCGACGCCGCGTGGGTGCCCTACGCGCTCCAGATCGGTCAGACTGGCAAGACCGTGAAGCCCGACCTCTACCTCGCGTGTGGCATCTCGGGCGCGATCCAGCACCTGGCCGGCATGAAGGGATCGAAGACGATCGTGGCCATCAACACCGACGCCGACGCGCCGATCTTCCAGGTGGCGGATCTCGGCGTCGTCGGCGACGTGTTCAAGGTCGTCCCCCAGCTCATCGAGGAGCTCAAGAAGCGCAAGGGAGCGTGAACCGGCGCCGTGATACCCTCCATTGCGCGAAGGATCTCAGACGCGGAGGAGCACCTCATGCGATACGGACTCATCTCCGGCGACAACCACATCGACCTCACCTACTGCCCGCCCGATCTCTGGTCCTCCCAGGCGCCGGCGAAGTGGAAGCTCCTCGCGCCGCGGGTCGAGGAGCTGGAGGACGGGCTCCACTGGTTCGTGGAAGGACAGGACCAGGGGATGTGGAACGGCGTGGGGCCGCGCTTCCTGAAGTATCAGCCGGGGGTCTTTCGCCACATCGACGAGATGAAGGCCGTCGGCTTCGAGTGGGACAGCCGGCGCGGCGCCCAGCCCCGGCCGACCACGCCCGAGCTGAGGCTGGCCGACATGGATCGCGACGGCCTCGACGCCGAGATCATCTACGGCTGCCTGTTGATCAACGACCTGATCGACAACCGTGAGCTCGCCGCGTGGGCCAACACGGTCTACAACGACTGGGCCGTCGATTTCGCCAAGCGCTCCGATCCCAATCGCACGTTCCCGCTCGCGATCATCCCGAACAACAACCCGAAGGCGGCCGCCGCCGAGGTGCGCCGGTGCGCCGGGATGGGTCTGAAGGGCGGCGATCTCGCGTTCAAGCGCATGAGCCTGCCGCTCTACCATCGTGACTGGTTCCCGCTCTGGGAAGCGGCGGCCGAGTGCCGGTTCCCGATCTCCTTCCACTCGACGGGCTTCAAGGGGCTGCGGGCTCCCGACACACCGGCGATGGAGCAAGAGTGCCTGGTCGAGTGGCGCCTGGTGCGCTCGGCGCTGTTCCAGCTCGACGGCATGGAGGTCCTGGTGTCGCTGATCGCCTCCGGGGCCTGCGAGAAATACCCGGAGTTCAAGTTCATCCTCGGCGAGTCGGGCGTCACCTGGCTTCCCTACGTCTTCGACCGCCTGGACACCGAGTACGACGACCGGGCGCGCGCCCTCAACTTCTCCATGAAGCCCAGCGACTACTTCCGCCGCCAGGGCTACACCACGTATCAACAAGATCAGTACCTGGAGCCGATCATCCCGATCGTGGGCGAGGACAACATCATCTGGGGCGCGGACTATCCGCACCCCGACTGCATCTGGCCGAACTCGCAGAAGACGCTCGACGCCAACCTGAGCGGGGTGTCGGCGAGCGTGCGGCGCAAGATCACCTGCGACAACGTCATCAAGCTGTACGGGCTGAAGTAAGCCGGACGGAGGGTTGGCCATGGACTTCGGTGTCGTGATCTTTCCGACCGAGTACACGATCCGCCCCGACGAGATCGCGCGCGCCCTCGAGGAGCGCGGCTTCGAGTCGGTGTGGTTCCCGGAGCACACGCACATCCCGGCGAGCCGGCGCAGCCCGTGGCCCGGCGGCGCGGCCCTGCCGAAGGAGTACTGGCACAGCTACGACCCGTTCCTGGCCCTCACGGCGGCCGCCACGGTGACGACGAAGCTCCGCCTCGGCACCGGCATCTGCCTGGTCGTCGAGCGCGATCCCATCGTCACGGCCAAGGAAGTGGCCACGCTCGACCGGATCTCGAATGGGCGCGTCCTCTTCGGGATCGGCGGCGGCTGGAACGCCGAGGAGATGGAGAACCACGGCACCGACTTCAAGAAGCGCTGGCGCGTGCTGCGCGAGCGGGTGCTGGCGATGAAGGAGATCTGGACGAAGGAAGAGGCCGAGTTCCACGGCGAGTTCGTCCGCTTCGACAAGATCTGGTCTCACCCGAAGCCCGTGCAGAAGCCGCACCCGCCGGTCATCATGGGCGGCGATGGGCCGAAGACGTTCGATCGCGTCGTCGAGTTCGGCAACGGGTGGATGCCGATCTCACGTCCCGGTCAGAATCCCGTCGCGAAGATCCCGGTGCTCCGCCAGCAGGCCGAGAAGGCGGGGCGCGATCCGAAGTCGATCTCGATCAGCCTCTTCTTCGCCAAGCCCGACAAGGCGGCGCTCGACGCGCTCAGGACGGCCGGCGTCGATCGCGCGATCTTCGGCCTGCCCTCGGAGGGTCGCGACGCGATCCTGCCGAAGCTCGACGCCTTCGCCCAGCTCATCCACTGAGCTTCCCGGCGACGCGAGGGAGCGCGCTCGGGACTAACCTCCCGGGCCGCGCTCCATCGAGTACGGCTGCCACCGGATGAGCCCGGTCTTCTCGAGCACCGACGGGTTCACGCAGCTCCGTGGCCAGCGGCCACTGAGCACGAGCGCGATCTCCTGCCCCACGCGCCGGCGCCGCTCCGGATCCATCCGCGCCGAGGCCGAGGCCACGTGAGGCGAGAGGATCACGTTGTCCATGCGCAGCAGCGGGTTGTCCGGCTTGGGCGGCTCCTGCTCGAGCACGTCCAGCCCGGCGGCGGCGATCCAGCCTTCCTGGAGCGCGCGGATCAACGCCGGCTCGTCCACCGTGGGGCCGCGGCCGGTGTTGACGAAGATCGCCTCCGGCTTCATCTGCCGGAAGTGGTGCTCGGTCAGCAAGTGATGGGCGTCGGCGGTGGCCGGCGCGTGCATCGAGACGATGTCGGACCGCTGCAGCAGCTCGGTGAGCCCGACCGGCTCGACGCCGTGGCCCGTGATCACCAGCTCCTCGATGTACGGATCGTAGGCGATCAGGCGCAGGCCGAAAGCCCGGGCGCGCACGGCGACGGCGCGGGCGACGTGACCGAAGGCCACGAACCCGAGCGTCTGGCCCATGAGCCTCGGGAACCGCGACAGCAGCGGGCGGCCTTCCTTCCAGCGGCCGTCGCGGACCATCCGATCCATCGTGGTGAGCCGGCGGAACGTGGCCAGGATCAGCATCATGGCGTGGTCGGCGACTTCCTCGATGAAGGTGTCGGGAACGTTGGTGACCGGGATCCCGCGGGCGGTGGCGGCGGCCACGTCGACCGTGTCGGCCCCGACGCTTCCGAGCGCGATCACCTTGCACCGCTGCAGGCCCTCGATGATCTTGCGGGTCAGCGGGCGGCCCTTGGCGATGAGCGCGTCGGCGTCGCGCGCCGCCGCGATGAACTCGTCCTCGCTCTGCCCGGTCACCTCGACGATCTCGGCGTCGAGGGCGCCGAGCGCTTCCATCTCGAGCTTGTAACCGCCGCCGGATACGCCGAAGCTCACCGCTGCTGCGTGCTGGGTGACGATCTTGAATCTGCCCACGCTGGCCCTCCTCGGGAGAATGGCCGGCATGGTAGCACGCCGCGCGGCCTCGCAGCCCGGAGCCCGGCTCCAAGTTCGGGCTTGACTCTCGGTGCGTCCACGCGTATCCGGTGAGGTCATCCCGACGATGACTCACCTATAAAGGAGGCCGCATGAGCGAGCGGATCCGGCTCGTGGTCGATGGCAAGCCCGCCGAGATCGACGCTGACCCGGCCATGCCATTGCTCTACGCCCTGCGCGACGACCTGGGGATGGCCAATCCGAAGTTCGGCTGTGGCCTGGCCCAGTGCGGCGCCTGCACCGTGCACGTCGATGGGCAACCCACGCGCTCGTGCGTCACGCCGGTCAGTGCCGTCCAGGGCAAGAAGGTCACGACCATCGCCGGCCTCGGCACGCCGGAACGGCCCCATCCGCTCCAGCAAGCGTTCGTCGCCGAGCAGGTCCCGCAGTGCGGCTATTGTTTGTCGGGCTGGATGATGACCGCCGCCGCGCTGCTCCGCGACAAGCCGAAGCCGAGCGACCGTCAGATCCGTAACGCGCTGGTCGGGCTCAAGTGCCGCTGCGGAACGCACATGGCGATCCTGCGCGCGATCAAGCGCGCCGCCGCCGGAACGATGGCGTAGGGGCCGGCCATGGACCTTTCCCACACCTCGCGACGCGATTTCCTGAAGGCCAGCGGCGCCCTCGTCGTCAGCGTGATGATCCCCGGCACTGTTCCCATCGCCCGCGCCCAGACGAGCGGTGTCGGCGACGGCAAGCCGCCGTTGATGCCCGACGAGCTCGATTCCTGGATCGCCATTCTTCCCGACGGGAACGTCACGGCGTTCTTCGGCAAGATGGACATGGGCCAGGGCGTCGACGTGGCCATCGGCCAGATCGTCGCCGAGGAGCTCGACGTGCGCTTCGAGCGGGTGAACGTCGTGATGGGCGACACCGCCTTCACGTGCAACCAGGGCGGCGCCTCCGGCTCGACCGGCATCCAGAATGGCGCGCTGACCCTCCGCTACGCCGCGGCCGAGGCCCGGCGCCTGCTGCTCGAGCGCGCGGCCGAGAAGCTCGGCGTGCCCGCCGAGAAGCTCGCGGTGAAGGAAGGCGTCGTCTCCGTGATCGGCGAGAGCCAGCGCACGACGACCTATGGCGAGCTCATCGGCGGCCAGCACTTCCATCACAAGCTCGAGTGGAACAAGCGCTACGGCAACCCGCTGCTGGCCAAGGGCCAGGCCACGCCGAAGAAGCCTGCCGAGTACAACATCGTCGGGCGATCGATTCCGCAGAAGATCGTCGCCCGCAAGATCTACGGCTCGCTGCAGTACGTCACCGACGTCAAGGTGGACGGCATGCTCCACGCGCGCGTCATCCGCCCGCCCTCGGCGGGCTGCGGCCCGGTCGCCATCGACGAGTCGTCGATCAGCGACATTCCCGGCGCTCGCGTCGTGCGTGAAAAGGACATCGTCGCCGTCGTCGCCGAGCACGAGTGGGACGCCGTGCGCGCCGCGCGCGCGCTGAAGGTCACGTGGGCGCCGCCCTGCGCGCCGTTTCCCGAGATGGCGAGCCTCTACGACCACATCCGTCAGGCCAAGGCGACGGGCGCCCAGGTGCCGATCAAGAAGGGCGATGTCGACGATGCGCTCAAGACCGCGTCACGCGTGGTCGAGGCCGAGTACGAGTGGCCGTTCCAGTCGCACGCCAGCATGGGCCCGGCCTGCGCGGTGGCCGACGTGCGCGCCGATCGGGCCACGCTGTGGACGGGCACGCAGAAGCCGCACTTCGCGCGTGACGGCATCGCGAAGCTGGTCGGCCTGCCTCCAGAAAAAGTTCACGCGATCTGGGTCCCCGGCCCCGGGTCCTACGGCCGCAACGACGCCGGCGACGCCGCCCACGACGCGGCGCTGCTCTCCAAGCTCACCGGCAAGCCCGTCCGCGTCCAGTACATGCGCAACGACGCGACCGGCTGGGATCCGAAGGGACCGGCGGGCGTCTATCGCGGCCGTGCCGGCCTCGATGCGCAGGGCAACGTCGTCGCCTACGACTTCTTCGCCCGGGGCTTCACGCGGCAGGACGTGGCGACGAACGAGGGCGATCCCAAGGACACGCTGGCCGGCCAGCTCACCGGCGTGCCGCCCAGGCCGACGGTCATCTTCCAGGTGCCGGCCGAGGCGTACGAGTTCCCCAACAAGCGCTGCGGTTGGGAGTGCGTCCCGCCGCTCCTCGACCGCGGCTCGCCGCTCCGCACCGGGCACCTGCGCGATCCGCTCGGGCCCGAGACCCACTTCGCCAGCGAGTCGTTCATCGACGAGATCGCTCACGCCGCCGGCGTGGATCCGGTTGCCTTCCGTTTGAAGTACGTGAAGGACCCGCGTCACGTCGCCGTGATCAAGGCGGCGGCCGGCCGCGCCGGCTGGAGCAAGCGCACCTATCCGAGCCTGCGCCGCGGCAAGGGCCCCGTGATGATCGGCCGCGGCTTCTCCTACACCGAGCGCAACGGCACCATCGTGGCCGTGGTCGCCGAGGTCGAGGTGAGCCGCTCGAGCGGCCGCGTGTGGGCCCGGCAGCTCACGGTGGCCCACGACTGCGGGCTGATCATCAACCCCAGAGGGCTCCGGCTGACGATCGAGGGCAACGTCGTTCAGGCGCTGTCCCGCACGCTGTTCGAGGAGGTCCAGTTCGATCGCGATCAGGTGCTGAGCGTCGACTGGGCGAGCTATCCGATCCTCGAGATACAGGACGCGCCGGAGCGCATCGACATCGTGCTCCTCGACCACCCGACGATGCCCGCCTCCGGTGCCGGCGAGCCGTCGACGCGCACCGTGCCGGCCGCCATCGCCAACGCCTTCTTCGACGCCACCGGTGTGCGCATGCGGCGCGTGCCGCTCACGCCCGAGCGCGTCAAGGCCGCGCTGGCCGCGGCAGAGACGAAACGATGAGCACGCGACGACTGGCGGTCGTCGTCGTCACGGGGTTCGCGGTCGCGCTGCTGCTCGCCGGCTCCACGTCGCATCCCGCCGACGCTCAGGCCCCGGCCGCGGCGTTGACCGGGCGGGTGACCTCCGCCGCCGAGGGGCCGCTGGCCGGCGTGCTCGTCAGCGCGCGGAAGGCCGGCTCGACCGTGACGGTCACGGTGGTGAGCGACGAGCAGGGCCGCTATCGGTTTCCCCCGTCGAAGCTCACGCCCGGCAAGCACGCGCTGACGATCCGCGCCGCGGGCTACGAGCTGAGCGGCCCGGTGGAGGTCGACGTCACCGCTCAGCCCGCTGCGAGCGCCGACCTCGAGCTTCGCCCGGCGAGGGATCTCGCGGCCCAGCTCACGAACGCGGAGTGGATGCTGAGCGCGCCGGGGACGCCGCAGCAGAAGGACTCGCTCCTGAACTGCGTCGGCTGCCACACGCTCGAGCGCATCATGCGCTCCTCGCACGACGCGGCCGGCTTCGTCCAGCACGTGCTGCCGCGCATGGGGAAGTACGCGAACCAGAGCACGCCGCTCCATCCCCAGCTCCGGCTCGCCGAGCGCCAGCTCGAGATGCGGGGCGAGGAGCGCGAGCGCTTCCGCCGCGAGCAGGCCGAGTTCCTCGCCTCGATCAACCTGAGCTCGGCGCCGCGCTGGGAGTACGCGCTGAAGACGCTCCCCCGCCCCGTCGGGCGTGGGACGCGCGTCGTCATCACGGAGTACGACCTACCGCGGCCGACCATCGAGCCGCACGACGTCATCGTGGACGGAGACGGCATCGCCTGGTACTCGAACTTCGGCGAGCAGACGCTGGGCAAGCTCGACCCGCGCACGGGCGCGGTCACCGAGTTCCCGATGCCCGAGCTGAAGCCGGGCTTCCCGACCGGCGCGCTCTCGGTGCGCTTCGACCGCGACCAGAACCTCTGGTTCGGCATGATGTACCAGGGCGCGATCGCGAAGCTCGACCGCAAGACCGAGAAGCTCGAGACGTTTCGCCTGCCGCCCGAGGTCAACAAGGACAACACGCAGGTCAACATGACGAGTCCCTTGAACGCCGGCGTGGACGGCAAGGTCTGGGCCCAGAACAACGGCTTCGCGGGCGTGCACCGCCTCGATCTGGCGTCGGGCAAGTTCGAGACGTTCGAGCCGTTCAAGGACGGGCCGAAGGGACAGAACCACAACGTCTACGACGTCATCTCCGACTCGAAGAACAACGCGTTCTTCACGGACTTCGCCCAGCAGCACATCGGGCGCATCGACGCCCGGACCGGGAAGGTCACGCTCTTCGCGACGCCGACGCCGCGCTCGGCCCCGCGCCGGGGCATGATGGACGCCCAGGACCGTCTCTGGTTCGGCGAGTACCGCGGCAACCGGATCGCCATGTTCGACACGCGCACGGAGACGTTCCAGGAGTGGCCGGCGCCGACGCCGTGGTCGGCGCCCTACGACGTCGCGTACGACAAGCACGGCGAGGCGTGGACGGGCTCCATGCTGACCGATCGCATTCTGAGGCTCGATCCGAAGACCGGCCAGTTCACCGAATACCTGCTCCCCCGGCCGACGAACATCCGCCGGGTGTTCGTCGACAGTAGGACGACACCGGTGACGTTCTGGGTGGGGAGCAATCACGGCGCTTCCATCATCAAGCTGGAGCCGCTGGACTAATTGCATGGGGGGCCACGAAAGGGCCCCCCAAGCCCCCCAAACTTCGCTCGGGAGATTGATTGATGCGTGTTCTGCTCGTCCATCCGAGTCCACTCATGTACTCGGAGGTGTATCTGAAGCTGGAGCCGCTCGGGCTCGAGCGCGTGGCCCAGGCGCTGCGCGCCGCCGGCCACGAGGTGCGCCTCCTCGACCTCCAGATCTTCAGCCACAAGGACTACGTCCGTGAGCTGGACACCTTCAAGCCGCGCGCGGTCGGCTTCTCGCTGAACTACCTGGCCAACGTCCCCGAGGTGCTCGACCTGGCCGTGGCCACGCGCAGCCGGCGGCCGGAGACCTTCATCTTCGCCGGCGGTCACAGCGCGTCGTTCATCACCGGGGAGCTGCTCGAGCACGCCGGCGGCGCGCTCGACTGCGTCGTGCGCGGCGAGGGCGAGATCACCGCGCCGCGCGTGCTCGAAGCGCTGGGCGACCCGCGCCTCGACACGGTGCCGGGTGTGGTGACCCGCACGGGCGCAGGGCCGGCCGCCACGATGCTGGAAGACCTCGACCGGTTCCCGCCCGCCCGCGACCTGACGCGCCATCGGCGACGCTACTTCATCGGCGTGCTCGACCCGTGCGCCTCGGCCGAGTTCACGCGCGGCTGTCCGTGGGACTGCTCGTTCTGCAGCGCCTGGACCTTCTACGGGCGCAGCTACCGGAAGGCTTCGGCCGAAGGCGCCGCCGAGGACCTGGCGCGCATCGCCGAGCCCAACGTGTTCCTGGTGGACGACGTCGCCTTCATCCACCCCGAGCACGGCTTCGCCATCGGCCAGGAGATCGAGCGGCGCGGGATCAAGAAGGAGTACTACCTGGAGACGCGCTGCGACGTGCTCGTCAAGAACCGCGAGGTCTTCGAGTACTGGCAGCGTCTCGGCCTCCGCTACATGTTCCTCGGCTTGGAGGCGCTCGACGAGGAAGGGCTCAAGGCCCATCGCAAGCGCGTGACGCCGGGCGAGAACTTCCAGGCGCTCGAGATCGCGCGCGAGCTGGACTTCACCGTGGCCATCAACATCATCGCCGACCCCGACTGGGACGAGCGGCGCTTCGCCATCGTGCGCGAGTGGGCGCTGAGCGTGCCCGAGATCGTCCACCTGACCGTCAACACGCCGTATCCGGGCACCGAGAGCTGGCTGACCGAGTCACGACGGCTGACGAGCCTCGACTACCGGCTGTTCGACGTGCAGCACGCCGTGCTGCCGACGAAGCTTCCCCTGCGGGCGTTCTACGAGGAGCTG
>QHTB01000009.1 GCA_003220615.1 Candidatus Rokuibacteriota bacterium | reverse complement strand
TCTATGGACGGCTCAATGTCCGCGCGCCTGCTCCACGGTGATCGCTCTGATCGGCCTGCTCGGCATACTGGTCGGCGAGCAAATCCCTCAGCATGGAGGACGTTTTTTCGGGGCACTTCCACGTTGATCACAAGGATTATTACATCCGTATATTCGGAACTTCGAGAGGGGAACCGCTGGTCGTTGACGGCGCGCCGCTTCAGCCGGCGCATGAGGATTCGTAGCGTAACCAACGGACCGCCCGGGACGTCCCAACGGCATGGATGGCACGAACGGCCGGGCCACGGCGAGCACGTACCACCTGCCATTGGGGCGGGTGGCCCTGTGCCTCGATTGCGAGACGTGCTTCGACGTCGGCATCGAGCAGTGTCCCGTCTGTGGCAGCCGGATGTCGGCCTCGGTTGCTCGCTTTCTTGCCAGGAGCCTCGCGACAAGCCCCCGGTGAGTTGCACGTCGCGCTCTGACGGCGCGACGGACAGGCCCGCGGTGGGCACGCGAAGGCTGTTCGGCGGCAACTCGACCCCGACTGGGGCCTGCCTCTGCTGGCGCCTTAGAGCGCTCAAGCGGCCCTGGCCATCCTCGCTTACCATCAGACCCACTACACTCCCGAGCCGCCGAAGAAATAAGCGACGGCTTTGAGCCGGGCGTGGCGGCGGCGTTCGCGGTGGAGCGCGGGGCGCGGCCGAGGCCGGCACGTCTATCCGGTACCACGGGGCCGGCGTGCCGAGGTGCGGACGAACTCGCTGTCCTTCGCCGGCCCGGTGTTGCCGATGAAGTCGCCGCACAAAAGTGGGTGTAGCCTGTGTCGCCAGACGCGCGAGGCTGAACGCGGCGCCCGGGATCGCCTTAACAACGTTCCGCTTTGAACGAGCGGATGCGGAGGAGGCGTAGAACATGGAGTCGGGTGAGCGGCGCCGCCGCATTGCGATTTCAGAGGCATCCGACAAGTTGTGGAGCGGTGTGATGACTCGCTCCGCCTTTCTGAGGGTCTGTGCGGGCGCGGGAATCGGTCTTGCGGGACTCGGCCTCTCGAGGCCGAGACGAGCGACAGCGGCACCACCGACGATCCAGGACATCAGAGCGACGGCGGGCCCGAGCTCCGCGATCGAGCCATCGAGCGATCAGCATAAATTTCTTCGGGACGCAGGCCGAACTTTTTCCGGGCAGACCGTGCGCGTCGTGACCGAGGACACGCCGCCCTCCTTGGCGACGCGCGAGATCATGAAGCATGAGTTCATGCCACTCACCGGTATCAACGTCGTATGGGAGCTGCTGCCCCTCGACCGCGTCCTGGCGAAGGTGAGCGCGGACACTGCGAGACGAGCGGGCACGAACGACGTCTTCTACCTGGATCAGGCGTGGGTCGGACGCTTCGCCAACGACACGGTGCCTGTGCAGAAACTGCTTGCCAGGAAGGACCTCGCCTACCCCCGTTATGATTTCGACGACATCCTGCCGAGCCTCGTCGGTCACATCGCGTCGTACAGAGGTCAGGTCGTGGGCATTCCCTATGACATTCCGATTAACATCCTGCTGTACCGGAAAGACATCTTCAATCGGCTCCGCTTGTCGCCTCCCAAGACCGTCCCGGAATATCTCGCGACCGTCCAGGCGATCCAGCGCGAGATGCAACCCCAGGTGTACGGCAACACCGGCATGTGGAAATCGGGCCACTACTCCCTGCTCATCGATGCTGCGACGTGGGTGTGGGCGCATGGCGGCTCGTTCTTCGGTCTCGACAATCGGCCGGCCATCAACGATGACCGCGCCGCGGCGGGGATGGAGTTCATGCGAGCGCTCGCCAAGTACACCCCACCGGAGGCCATCACGTGGGACTGGACCGGCGCCGCGAAGAGCTTTGTGGAAGGCCGCGCCGGCATGTACATCAACGCTGGGGAGTGGTTTTCGATGTGCGACGACCCGGCGCAGTCGAAGGTGGTCGGCCTCGTTGAGGCTGCCCCCTGTCCGGCGGAACGAGCCCTGCGACCCGCCAGCCAATGTAGCTTCGATGAGACGCCCGGCTTCAGTCGTCAAGGCGGCTCGTATCTGGGACTGTCGATGTACAGCAAAAGGCCGGACCCGGCCTGGATTCTCATGCAATGGGCCACGAGCTCCGACGTCACCACCCGAGCCAGCCTTCTCGGCGGTGGCGCGAGCCCCGTCCGTCGGAGCAACTTCGATGACCCGCGGATCAAAGCCAAGACGAGCGTCGGAATCGGCACGACTCGCCACTTTGGCGTCACGCTCGACGCCATCAACAACCGCATGGGGACCGAGCCACATGCGCCGGCGTGGCCGAGTCTCATCGACCGCTTTGCGATCGAGCTGGGCAAGATGATTACGGGCCAACAGGGTATTCGAGCGACGCTCGACATCATGGCGAAACAGGCCGACCAGGCTGTCCGCCGGGAACGCTCATAGAGTGAAATAACGGCGAGGCATCTCATGACGGCTCGGCTGCGGACGAAGGTGCTTCTCGCGTTCCTGGGTGTTTCGCTCTGCCCGGTAGCTCTGATTGCCTATCGCGATTCCGAGATCACGCGAAGCGCTCTCACACAATCGGCTTACCGGTCGCTGTCTGCGGCTGCCTCGCAGACCGCGATTCGTCTGGACACGTTCATCGCGGCCACCGCGAACGTCGTCGGCAACCAAGCGAAAATGCCGGCCCTGGCTGACTACCTCAGCCACCCGGCGGGAGCCCAGGCAAAAACGAAGGAGCGTGTCGTCGGCATCCTTCAGACATTCGCGGAGAAAAATCCGGCCTTCACGTCGTCGGTCGCGGTGCTCGATCTGCATGGTCGAATCGTCCTCGATACCCAGCCCTCCAACGTCGGCCTCGACGAGGCAGCCACGCAATATTTCCGGAGTGCGCTCGAAACGGGCTTGCCGCACGCGTCGGGGCTTGAATTCTCATCGATCGACGGCAAGCCATATCTGAACTTCACCAGCCCCGTGACCACTCCGGATGGCAAGCCTGTCGGGGTGCTGCGCGAGCGGTACAGCGCGGCGGTCTTGCAGTACATGGTCGTCGAGAACAATCAGCTGGTCGGCCCGCAATCGTTCGCCATCGTCGTGAGAGACGACGGGTTGTTGCTGGCCGATGGCCATCTATCGCCCGGGCAGCTGGCCGACGGCGTGTTCGAACTGAACAGGCCTCTGCCGTTTGCTGACAAGGCACTCGGGAAAGCTGGCCGCCCGCGCCCGTATTTCACGCTGCGGCTTTCGAAGGACGGGACTCCTTGGCATGCCGCGGTCAGCAGCATGACGACGCAGCCGTGGACGGTGATCTTTCTTCAGCCGCAGGACGTATTCCTCGCGCCGATCCGCGCGCAGATGCGCGACACGGTCGTGCTGGCATTGGTGATCGTCGCAGCCGTCGCGGTTGCCGCGATCGGTGGTGCTCAACTTCTGACTCGTCCGATTGTTCGGTTGATGGCGGCGGCCCGGCGAGTGGCGGAGGGGCATTTCGAAGGAAAGGTCACCGTTCGATCCCGCGATGAGATCGGCGCGCTGGCAAACGCGTTCAATATCATGACGGACAGGCTCAAAGCGACCGTCGACGGCCTCCGTCGAAGCGAAGAGAACTACCGCGGCATCTACGAGAATGCCCTCGAGGGAATGTGGCGGGTCTCTCATGACGGGCGTGTCCTGAGCGCGAATCCGGCCATGGCTCGCATCCTGGGCTATGCGTCGCCCGACGAGCTGATCGCGAGCCTGACGGATATCGGACGGCAGCTCTATGTTCGTCCGCGGGACCGAGATGCGGTGGTCCGGGCTTATGCCGAAGGCACCGCCATCGAGGGACGCGAGCTCGAGTTCTATCGCAAGGACGGCGAGCGGATCTGGGTCTTGACCAGTGGCCGGCCCGTCCATGACGACGCAGGCCGGTTCCTGTTCGCCGAAGGGTTTGTTTTCAACATCACCCCACGCAAGCGGGCGGAAGACGAGCTGCGGCGTAGCGCGGCCTACGTGACCGCGGCTCAGCCATTGAGTCGGACCGGCAGTTTCGGCTGGCATGTTTCCAGTGGGAAGCTCTACTGGTCGGAGGAGACGTTCCGCATCTTCGACCGCGACCGCGCCCGTGAACCTACGATCGAATTCGTGCTGGAGCGCACTCATCCGGACGACCGAGCCTTCGTCCGGCACGTCATCGCTCAAGCCGAACAAGAGGGGACAAATTTCGACTGTGAGCATCGCTTGCTGTTGCCCGATGGTTCGGTCAGATATCTCCACGTCGTTGCCCATGCTCTGGAGAAGGCGGAATCGGGTGATCTCGAGTTCGTCGGGGCGATCATGGACGTGACCGAACGCAAGCGGGCTGAGGAGGCACTGCACCGGACGCAGGCGGAGCTCGCGCACGTCAGCCGCGTGACGACGCTGGGGGAGCTCGCTGCGTCGATCGCGCACGAAACCAACCAACCGCTGGCCGCGATCATTGCGGACGCCAGCGCGTGCCTCAACTGGCTGGCGGCGGCCGATCCCGACCTCGAACAGGTCCGCGACGTGTTGAACGCGATCGTGGCCGAAGGTCATCGGGCCGGGGACGTCATCCAGCGCATCCGCCAACTCGCGAGGAAGACGGATCCATGCCGAACACTGCTGGACCTCAATGACGTCATCCGCGGTGTCGTTCCGCTTATCCTCGCCGAGGCGCGCCACCATCAGGTCTCGTTGCGCGTCGACCTCGCACCAGCCCTGCCAAGCGTCCTCGGCGATCGCGTTCAGGTACAGCAGGTCATCATCAACCTCGTGATCAATGGCATCGAGGCGATGACGCCGGTCACGGACCGGGTGCGCGAGCTCGTGATCCGCTCGCGGCCTCACGACGGAAACCAGGTACTCGTGACCGTGGAGGACTCCGGTGTCGGGATCGAGGCCGCCAATGTGGATCAGCTCTTCGATGCGTTCTTCACCACCAAGCCGGGTGGCATGGGCATGGGGCTATCGATCAGCCGCTCGATCATCCAAGCGCATGGTGGGCAGCTGTGGGCGACCGCGAACCCGGCGCACGGCACCACGTTTCACTTCAGCCTGCCGGCGATGGCGATGAACACCGCAGTCGTCAAAACCGTCCCCCGGAGCGAACTCGGAACACGCACACGCCGGATTCCTGGGTGAACTCTGGTAAACGAGGGGGGTCAGCGGCTGCAACCTGCCTTCGACTTAGCTCAACCTTCCGTCCGCCGGGCGGGTCCGTCTATCGGTCGTGCTGTCGGGCCTGGCGAAGAGTCGGGTTCAGCCCGTACTTGTCTATTTGAGGTAGGCGTGCTCTTCGAGATTCGCAGGTCTTTGGCAACCATCGTCAGGTTGCCCTGGCGTCGCGCGATCGCCGTGCGGATGGCGTCGCGCTCGACGGCGTCGAGATCCCGAACCGCCGCGGACTCCGCTGAGACGCCGGGCTCGCGCCCCGATTTCCTCCGGTAGCGCGGCGGCAGTGACGGTGTCATCGCGACCACGTGTCGCATTTCGCGCACGTTTCCCGGCCATGGCCTTGATGCGCAAGAACTCGGCGATCCACCAACGCTCCTCCTCACGCTCGGATTTGATGAGCGCCTCGTCGATCGTCGCGAGCGCCTGAGCAGGGTGGTCGCGCTAGGCGAACCGATCCCTGGCTAGCGGCTGGGCCCGAGCTCTGCCGTCAGGGTGCTGTTGTCGGACAATGTCGCCGTGATGCTCATGACGCGGTCCCCGCCGCTGCTGCTCAGCAGCCTTCCCACGCCGTGCCCCCTCTCGCCCCGCATGATGAGACGCCCCTCGCTGATCGTGATCTGGCCCCGTCCGCGAGACACGCCGATCGGTTGGCGGGACACGACGTCGTACGAGCCGTCTTCCCGGATCGTCAGGGTCACCTCGTCAGGCTCGGAGCCGGACAGGTATACCACGCCCTTCCACGTGCCAGCTACGGACTTGACGTCGGACACCGCGACGGGCCGGAGCCCCGCGCTCGCGCAGCCGACCAGCGAGGCCGCGAACCCGACGACGACGATAGTGGTGAAAATGGTCCAGAGCGATCGCGCGCTGTTCGGTGTCATCGCCTCTCTCCTCTTGTTCGAGTGAACAACCACGAGATCTCTGCCGGTTGAGATGCCTTCAGGGGGTTTGACGTCTTCAGAGGGACACCGGTTACATCGGAGCACGGTGAGCCGACACTTCGGCCCGAATGCGCGGCGCGCCGGCGCTCCCGCTCGCTATGGCCCGTCGTAGTGGCAATCGCCGTCGCCGTAGTGGCCGCCGAAGGACTCGCACACCAGCTGTCGGTCCCAGGGCGTCCCGCGCCAGTTCACCCCGCAGCCCGTTAGCATCACCGCCGCCAGAGCCGCGAGGGCGACGCGTGTGATCGTATCAAAGGTCATCGTTAACAGCTCAGCTGGCGAGCCCGATCTGTTCGAGGCGTTCCTGGCACGTCACGCACGTAGTGGCATCGGGAACGACGAGAAGCCGCTTCGGAGGAATCGCCGCTTCACACTCGGAACAGACGCCGTATTCGCCGTCCGACACGCGGGACAGCGCGATTTGCAGGCGCCTGGCGCGCTGGGCCAGTCGCGAGGCGCTCAGGAGCGCCAGTTCTTGCTGCTCGACGCTCTGGGCAACATCGAGGAAATCGCCACTCACGACGGCGGCCTTCGGTATCTCGGCCTCGGCGTGTAGTCGCGCGGCGACGGTATCGAGCTCGGTCTTCAAGAGGCGGCTTG
>QHTB01000008.1 GCA_003220615.1 Candidatus Rokuibacteriota bacterium | reverse complement strand
GAGAGTCCCGAGCGGCTCAAGGGCTCGGCGCTGATCCCGCTGCAGGACATCGACCTGGCGGTGGCCGAAGCGCGCTTCGCTGTCCACGACCTCGACGCCATCACGCTCGTGCTCCCGTCTCACATGATCAACGGCCGTCCCATCTACGATCGCTACTACGATCCCCTGTGGGCCGCCGCGCAGGAGATGGACGTCGCCGTATCCTTCCACGGCAACCATGCCGTGTACTCCGAGCACCTCGCCAAGAGGTATCTGGACAATCTCGTCCTCAGTCACGCGTGCGCGCAGCCCGTCGAGATGATGCTGACGCTGGGAGCGGTCGTGACGGGTGGTGTGCTCTCGCGATTCCCCGGATTGCGGATGGCGTTCCTGGAGGGCAACTGCAGCTGGCTGCCGTGGTGGCTGTGGGCGCTCGACGAGCGGTGGGAGGCGTGGGGCGATCGCGAGTTGTTCCAGCAGGACGCCAAGCCATCGGAGCTGTTCCGGCGCCAGTGTTTCGTCTCCGTCGAGCCTGAAGAGGAGCTGTGCAAGCACGTCGTGACCGAGGTGGGTGACGACAACCTGGTGCTCTCCACCGATTGGCCGCACGACGACTCGCGCTTCCCGCACGCTCTCGACGCGTTCCTCGGCCAGGCGAGTCTGTCGCAAGCGACCAAGCGCAAGGTTCTCTGGGACAACACCGCGCGGCTCTACAAACTCTCGGGACGGGGCAGCTGACCGCGCGCATTGTCTTTGCGGCTGGCCGGCGCTAGCATCCAGCCGCAACACGTACACACCCAAGGGCGAGAGGGGAACGATGCCGAACCACTCGGTCCTGATCGTGGGCGCGGGAATCTCCGGGATGCGAGCGGCCCTGGCCGCGAAGGAACGGGGAAGTGATGTCGCGCTGATCTCGAAAGTCCATCCCCTGCGGACCCACGCGGGGACCAGCCAGGGGGGAATCAACGCCGCCGTACGCGAGGAGGACAGCGCGGCGCTTCACGCGGAGGACACGGTCAAGGGCGGCGACTATCTGGCTGACCAGAACGTCGTCGAGCTTCTCACCGCCACGGCACCGCGCGCGGTGATCACGCTGGACCACTGGGGCGTCCCATTCAACCGGAATGGAAACGGCCGTCTCGATTCCAGACGCCTCTGTGGAGCCACTCACCCGCGCGCGTGCTTCGTCGATGACATGACCGGCCACGCGATCCTTCAGGTCCTCCACGAGCAACTCCTCAAGGCGGGCATTCGGACCTACGAGGAGTGGGTGGTGACGAGACTGCTCCTGGATGACGGGGCGTGCGTCGGAGTCGTGGCGCTCGAGCTGGCCTCTGGCAAGGTCGAAGCCTTTGTAGCGAACGCCGTAGTGCTCGCAACCGGGGGGTGTGCGCGGGTCTACGAGCCAACGGGCGCGGCGTACGGAGTCACGGGAGACGGCATCGCACTGGCGTACCGAGCGGGCGCCCCGCTGATGGACATGGAAATGGTTCAGTTCCATCCGCTCGGGATCAAGGGAAGCGGGATGATCCTGACGGAGGCACTCCTCGGGCTGGGAGGATATCTGGCCAATGGCAGCGGGGAGCGATTCGCTCTGAAGCACGCGCCCGCCGTCGGCGAGCGAGCGCCACGCGACATCGTGGCCCGCGCCGCTGAAGAAGAAATTGTGAGCGGTCGGGCTGAGTTCGTCGCGCTCGATCTGCGCCACCTCGACGGCGACGACTTGAAGCGCCGCCTTTCCCTGACCAGTCACGTCATCAAGACGCAGGCCGGAGTCGATCCGGCGAAGGAAACCGTTCCCGTGCGTCCGGTGGCGCACCGCACGATGGGCGGACTTCAAGTTAGCCCCGATGGCGCCACCGGCGTGGCGGGACTCTTCGCAACGGGAGGATGCGCGGCCACCGGCGTCCATGGCGCCAACGGGCTCGGGGGTAACTGGCTCCTGGAGGCCTTGGTGTTCGGCGAGCGAGCCGGGCTGGCGGCGGCCCAGAAGGAGCCGCCGTCCGCGAAGGGGATCGAAGCGCAACTGGAGGACGAACGGCGCCGGATCGCCGGACTCGGGGACCGACCGGCGGGTGCGGAGAGAGCGGGAGCCATTCGAAGCGAGCTGGGACGCCTGATGCGCCGGCACGTCGGCCCCTTGCGGGACGCGTCCGGCCTCAAGGAGGCCGCGAACAAAATCAGCGAACTGTCGGCGCGGTACCGGCGGGTCGGTGTCATGAACAAGGGGCAGCGCTACAACTACGAGCTGGCGGCGTTCCTGGAGCTGGAGTCGTTGCTGACCGTCGGTGGAGTCATCGTGGCTGCCGCGGGCTTCAGAGACGAGAGCCGAGGCGCCCACCGCCGCCAGGACCGCCCGACCCGGGATGACGCCCGGTGGCTCGCGCATACCGTCGCGTCCTTCCGACCCGATGGCCCCGCGATGACCTCGAAGCCGGTCGTGATCACCAAATGGAAGCCGGAAGGGAGACGCTACTGATGCAAGCGACATTCAAGGTCCATCGGTACGACCCTGAAGCGGGCGGGAAACCGACCTCCCAACCGTACACGCTCGATCTCCCTGAAGATGCGACGGTCCTGGACGGCCTCTTCAAGATCCGGGAGGAGCTGGACGGGACGCTCGCCTTCCGGGCCTCGTGCAACCGAGGGTTCTGTGGCGAGTGCACCCTCCGGATCAACCGTGGTGGCCGGCTCGCGTGCATGACCCGCGTGGCCACCGCCAAGAACAAAGACGGCGAGATCACGGTGGAGCCGACTCGCTTCGTGCGCGTGCTCAAGGACCTCGTCTACGACGTGGACCGGCAGCTCTGGCAGAAGATCAAGGCGGTGGAACCGTGGCTCCAGCCGAACGGCGGCGTCCAGCCGGAACACGAGCACATCATTCCCGACGAACAACTTCGGGCCGTCCGGAACGCGATGAAGTGTTACTACTGCGGGCTTTGCGACGAAGGGTGCAGCGTCATCCCGTTCGACAACACCTTCCTGGGCCCCACGGCGCTCACCAAGGCGTACCGCTTCATCGCGGATCCCCGTGATCACGCCCAGGCTCATCGCCTGCGGCTGGTCGGCGAGCCCAAAGGGATGTGGGACTGCGTTCACTGCTACGAGGCGGACGAGCACTGCCCGCGAGGCATTGACCCGACCGCGCGGATCATCGACATCCGTGAGAAGGCGGTCGCCATGGGCGTCAAGTCTGGCGCCACGAATCCGCAAGTTGCCCGTCACTACGACAGCTTCGCCGCCTCGGTGAAGAAGACCGGGTGGCTCGACGAGGGACGGCTGGCGCTGGAGACCTGGGGCATGCGGCGGATCATCGGGCTCCTGCCCGTCGCCTGGCGGGCGTTCCGGCGAGGGAAGCTGCCGATTCCCTATCGTCATCCCAAGCGGCCGGGGGCCGAGAGGATCAGACGAATCTTCGAGAAGGCCGAGAGGAGACCATCATGAAGGTCGCCTTCTATCCCGGGTGCGTGTCACGGGGCGGCTGCCCCGAGCTCTATCCGTCCGCCGTCAAGGTGGCGGCGCAGTTGGGCCTCGAGCTCGAGGAGCTGACCGACGTCGGGTGCAACGGCGCCGGCGTGCTCAGCCGGGAGGTCTCCGATCCCATCAACGCGCGGACGTTCGCCAAGGCCGAGGCGCGGGGATTGTCGACGGTGATGACGATCTGCAGCACCTGCACCGGCGTGATGGGCCAGGCGAACATCAAGCTGCGCGAGGATGCGTCCTATCGCGAGCGGATCAATCGGGAGTTCCTGGC
Organism: Candidatus Rokuibacteriota bacterium; assembly: GCA_003220615.1. Classification (GTDB taxonomy): domain Bacteria; phylum Methylomirabilota; class Methylomirabilia; order Rokubacteriales; family CSP1-6; genus 40CM-68-15. Next base: position 3,273 of record QHTB01000008.1, on the reverse strand, counting down.
GGACGAGGGCCTCGCGTACCGCGGGACCGTCGCGGTGAAGCACCTGCTCTGGATCCTTCACGAGGAATACGGGCTGGATCGGCTCAAGACGGCCGTGAAGCGTCCGCTTCGCGGCCTAAAGGTCTCGCCCTTCTACGGCTGCTACATCCGCCGGCCCGACGCGATCATCGAGGGCAAGCCCCAGCGGAAACAATACCTGGAACGCGTCATCGAGGCGGTGGGCGCCGAAGTCGTGGACTTCGGCGGCAAGGGCAGGTGCTGCGGGTTCCCGATCCTCACAGCCAACGAGACGAATTCGATGGCCATGGTTGCCGCGCACACTGGCGAGGCGAAGGGCAAAGGCGCTGATTGTATGGTCACGCCGTGTCCGCTGTGTCATCTCAACCTCGACGGCGCCCAGCCAAAGGCGGAAGCTCAAACGGGCGCGCCGATCGGCTTGCCGATCCTGCACCTCCCCCAACTCATCGGCCTGGGTCTCGGCTTCAGCTCTGAAGAACTCCACCTGAAGCGGCACATCGTCCCTACCGCGAACGTGGCGGAGAAGGTGCAGCTCCTGACCTGAGCGATGGACGAAGGGGTTCGGTCGCTCCTCGAGAGATTTCCAAGCGAGCGCACCTGGTTGCTACCGGCCCTCCAGGCGGTGCAGGAGATCGAGGGCTGGCTGAGTCCGGAGGCGCTGACCGCCGTGGCCGACCACGTTCACGTGCCGCCGAGCGAGGCGTCCGCGATCGCGACCGACTTCGACGACGGGCTCCGCCTGATCAAGCCAGGAAGCCACCTGATCCGGATCTGTACGGGTCGGAGTTGCCGGCTGACCGGCGCCACAGACCACCTTCGCGTCCTCGAGGACCACCTGGGAATCGCCTGCGGGCGAACGACATCTGACGGGCGAATCACGCTGGAGGAAGCCGACTGCCTCTCGGCCTGCTCACTCGCTCCGGTCCTCGAAGTGGACGGCGCGTGTCACGGCTGCGTGACCTCGGCTGCCATCGAGCGTTTCCCGATGTGGTTCCGCACGCGGCGGGCATGGCATGTCGATGTCGACGTCTCCGACTTCCCCAAGGTTCACGCCGAAGGCCAGACGGCTCGAGAGCGCCTTGCGGATCTCCGCGCTCAGGCGGCGGCGCGGATGAGTGGACGGCCCGCGTTCCGATTTCTGGTCCAGGGCGGCACGTGCGGCGAAGCCCTGGGGGCTGGGGAGCTGGTCAGGGCGCTTCGGCTCATGGCGGCCATGCGAGGGCTCGCGGCAGAAGTTCTCGATGGGGGCTGTCACGGAATGTGCTCCGCGGGACTCGTTGTGGAGGTCCAGCGTGCCGGCTGGCCGCCGCTCACCTTCACTCATCTGACGAAGGACGACGTTCCCGACCTGCTTGCTGAAGTCGCTGGCGGCGAGTCGCCGTTGATGCGATTCGCGGGCGTGGCCTTCCTCCGGCATCTCGCCACCCGTTCTTCGCGGGCCAGCGCAGGTTGATCATGGAGCGATGCGGTCATCTACTTCCGGTCAGCCTCGATGACGCCCTCCTCAGCGGCGGCTACTCGGCACTCGCGGACGTCTTGGATCGTCACACCCCAGACGATGTCATTAAGGAGCTGAGAGCGTCCGGATCCGAGGAGCTGAGCGCGGCCGCGACGGAATGGGAGGCGTGCCGGAGGGCCTTGGCCGCACCAAGATACTTCGTCGTGAACGGCGAAGCGGGAGCGCCTGGCCTCTTGACGGACTGCCACCTCATGGAGGGAGACCCGCAGCGTGTGCTCGAGGGGTTACTGATCGCGGCCTATGCGGCCGGAACGAACCAGGGCATCATCTATATGAACGGAACAGCGCGTTTCGCGTTCGACCGGATGGCTCGGGCCCTCGCCAAGGCTCAGGCGGCGCGCCTGATCGACGACCGCGTCCTCGGCTCGGCGTTCTCCTTCCATGTGGAGATCCGGCGGGGGCCTCGCGGCTTCGTCCGCGGCGAGGAGCACGCGCTGCTGGCGTCGCTCGAGGGCCGGCGAGCTTCGCCGCGGACGAAGCCTCCGCTTCCTGCCGAATCGAGGCTCTGGGGGAAGCCGACCGTGATCAGCAACGTCGAGACCCTCGCCGCGATTCCTCCGGTGTTCGCCTGGAACAGTAGCGGACGGGCGGGCCAGAGCTGGAGTGCGACCAGGATCTTCGCTGTTTCGGGTCCAGTGAACCGTCCGGGGATCGTGGAGGTCGAGAGCCATGTCACGCTCCGCGAGCTTCTCTTCGAAGTCGCCGCCGGACTTCGAGACGGACGCACGCTCAAGGGAGTGTTGGCGGCGGGACCGTCCGGTAGCATGCTGCCCCCTGAGTCGCTTGATCGCTCCCTGGAGGCCCTGGCGACCGGAACCCGGGGCGTCATCCCGATCCGCGACGGTGACTGAGTCGCGGCTTCGATCGCGCTGATCTTCGGCGTGGGTCGTCCACATTCGAGGGGGCGAGACGTCCCCTCCGATTCCTCCCCAAGTCGGAGGATTGCGCCGGCAAATCCGGCGCTCGAACGGTGGTTAGAGGACCACTGCAACTGATGGGTGAGCGGTTGTTCGGCGCCAGCGTGCGTCGCCGCGAGGACGGACGACTGGTCAGCGGCCGCGGGCGGTACGTCGCCGACGTAGCGCTGCCGGGGATGCTCCACGTGGCGGTCTACCGTAGCCCTCACGCCCACGCGCGCCTCGTCAAGATCGACCCCGATGCGGCGCGCAAACGTCCCGGGGTCGTCCACGTCGTCGTGCCAGCCGACGTGGCGGCGCTCGGCCGTCTGCCGTTGCTGGTGCCGCACAAAAGCCTTGTGGCACCCGCGTGTCCTGAGATCCTGCCCCAAGAGATCGTCTCCTACGCCGGTCAGGCCGTGGCTCTCGTGGTGGCAACGAGCGCCGCGCAAGCCGAGGACGCCCTCGATGCCCTGAAGGTCGAGTACGAGCCTTTGCCCGCCGTCGCCATGGCCGACGCGCTCCGGCCCGACGCGCCACGCGTTCATCCCGGCGGCAACGTGGCCGCGCGCTTCACCCAGCGGGTCGGCGACCCCACGAGCGCGCTGGCGCGAGCCGACTTCGTGCTGCGCGAACGGTTCACGCTGCACCGGGGCGCCGGGATGGCGATGGAGACGCGCGGGATCGTGGCGCGCTGGGACGCCGAGCTCGGCCAGCTCACGGTGTGGTCGACGACGCAGGCACCCCAGATCCTCCGCCGGCTGCTCGCGCGTTATCTGAAGCTGCCCGAGCACGCCGTCCGCGTCGTCACGCAGGACATCGGCGGCGGCTTCGGCCCCA
>QHTB01000186.1:3057-30931 GCA_003220615.1 Candidatus Rokuibacteriota bacterium | reverse complement strand
GTGCCCGTCTGCACGAAGCTATAGCTGTCGGAGCCGGCCGAGTTGCAGTCATTGGCGGCCGAGACGCTGGTGAGCGTGTCGGTCGACTCCGCCGCCGCGGCGGGCGCGGTGACCGCGATGCCGAAGACGGCGCTCACGCCGTTGCCGATGGCCTGGGTCGAGCACGAGGGGTCGTTGGGATCGACGGTATCGAAGCGGATGAAGTTGTTGACGATGTAGGTCACCTTCCAGCCGGGTGGCGGCGTGCCATCGGCGACCGTGTAGGGCAGCGCGAAGGTGACGTTCGAGATCGACTGCGTCGTCGTGAGATTGCCGTTGGTGACCGTGAAGTTCAGCGTCGAGGGCTCGTTCATCGTGACCGCGCTGCCGCCGGGCAGCGTCGCGGTGAACGGCGCCGTGTAGTCGATCACGAGCTGCGGCCGGTTGGCGCTCGTGGCGTTCTCTTCGGAAGCGAAGGTCGCCGTCCGGGCCGTCGCCGAGCTCTCGGTGCCGTCCTTGATCAGCGTCCCGTAATTTGACGTGCCGTTGACCCACGCCTGCACGTCGGCCTGGATGTTCCAGGTCAGCGAGACGTTGTTCGTCGTCCCGGTCGTGGTGGAGGTTGTCGCCGTGCCGTTGTAGTCGCCGCCCGCCGTCGTCCAGTTGGTCCCCGTCTGGGCGATGTTCCAGGTGACCTGGCTTTCCGTCCAGTCACGGGTCATGCGGTGCGCGTTGTACGTCCGGTTGTTGCTCGGCGCGGTCGTCATGAACAGCGTGAGGTTGGCGGAATTGATCGTGGCGTTGGCCGGAATGGACGAGAGATCGAACTTCACGAGGATGCGCTTGTTCTGGCTCCCGCTCTGGCTCGCGACCTGGATCGTCGTGGCCGTTCCGAAGTTCGTCGTGGCGGCGCCTTGCGAGAGCTGGCTGTCGCCCGTGGACGGCTGGAGCGTGACGGTGATGGCGCCGGCGGGCGAGGCCAGCGCGAGCGCAGCCGCGAACAGACAGAACGCGACGATGAGTCTGCTGGCCGGATCGTGCTGGAGGCGCAAGTGCGTCACGAGTTCTTTCCCCTACGGGAAGGGATCGGCCAGATCGTCGGGAAGAAGGAGAGGTCAGGTTCCGGGCGTTCGCCCGGAATCAGGGCGCCGGAGCGGAGCGGGCGTCACCCGATCGTGGAGAAGATGGCGCGGATCAGGAGGCAGAGCACCACGGCCACCGCGGCCGCGATGAGCGAAGCCCGTCCGTCAGCGTCCGGTCCACCGGTCATGGAGGTTCCTCCACCTCTGTGATCGGAACGCCCCTGCCGCAGCCGGAGCTCGAGCCGGTGCCCTCGCGTCGGCTGCTATGATGACGCGCGTGACGGCGCCCACTCGTTGGCCCGAAGCGCGCGCGACGCGCGGCATGGTCGCCGCGCCTCACGTGCTGGCCGCCGAGGCCGGCCGCGCGATGTTCACCGCCGGCGGCAACGCGCTCGACGCCGCCATCGCGGCCGCGGCGACGATCGCCGTCGTCTATCCGCACATGAACTCGATCGGCGGCGACAATTTCTGGCTGATCTACGATGCGCGCGCGGGACGGCTGCGAGCGCTCAACGCGTGTGGCCGGTCGGCGGCGGCCGTCGATGCCGACGCCTATCGCGCCCGCTACGGCACGGCCATGCCGGTCCGCGGCGGCGCCGCCGCCATCATGGTGCCCGGTGTCGTCTCCGGCTGGTGGGAGGCGCACCGGACGAGCCGCGACGCGCTCGGCTCACCGATTCCGTGGAAGAGGCTCCTCGAGGACGCCGTGCGACATGCACGCGATGGCTTCGCCGTGTCGCCGGGCCAGCGCCGCGTCACTGCCGGCGCTGACGCGCTCTTTGCCGCCAGCGCTCCGGCCGAAGTCCGGAGCTCGTTCTGGCCCGTCTACCACCCTGATCGGTTCGCTGACGGTCGCTTCGTCCAGGCCGACCTCGCCGCTACGCTGGCCGCGGTGTCCGAAGGCGGCGACGAGGAGTTCTATCGTGGCGATCTCGCCCGCCGCATCGTGGCCGGCGCTCACGCCGTCGGCAGCCCGCTGACGCTGGGGGATCTCGCCGAGCATCGCGCCGACTGGGTCGAGCCCCTGCGCGTGCGCTACCGCGACGGCGAGGCGACGAGCTTCCCGCCCCCGACCCAGGGCTTCGCCGCCCTCGCCATCCTCGCGCTGCTCGACGGTTTCGACGTCGCCAACCTCGATGATGCCGACTACGTCCACGTCATCGTCGAGGCCACCAAGCTCGCGTTCGAGGACCGTGATCGGTACCTCGCGGATCCGACGATGGTGACCGTGCCCGTCGAACGCTGCCTCGACGCCGCTCGGCTGGCCCGCCGACGCTCTCGCATCTCGCGGCGGGCGGCGATAGCCGTCGGGGGGCCGCCCGCCGACGGCGACACGATCGCCATCGTGACGGCCGACGCGCAAGGCAATGCGGTCTCCGTGATCCAGAGCACCTATCACGAGTTCGGTGCCGCGGTCGTGGCTGGCGGCACCGGCGTGTTGTTACAGAATCGAGGGGCTTTCTTCTCGCTCGACCCCGGCCACCCCAATGCGCTGGCCCCTCGCAAGCGCACGGCCCACACCCTGATCCCATCCATATATATGGTCGGCGGCCGGCCCCGGTTCGTGTACGGGACGATGGGGGGTGAAGGCCAGCCCCAGACCCAGGCCGCGCTGGTGACGCGGCTGGTCGATCGTGGCCTGGGACCGCAGGCCGCCGTCGAAGCGCCGCGCTGGCTCTACGGCCGGACGTGGGGCGAGCCGTCGAAGGCCTTGCGACTCGAATCGCGCTTCGGCGACACCGTGGCGACCGCGCTCGGTCAGCGCGGCCACGACTGGCCGACGGCGCCCTGGTCGGCGGCTCCGACCCACGCGCCGACGGCGCCGCACTCGGCTGCTCGTCCGCATGACGGCGGGCCGCCAACGGGCGTTCGCTGCGCTCTACTACGCCGCGCGAGGGCTGGAGTCCGCCGCCGCGGGCCTGTACCACGCCGCAGCTGGACTGATGACTCACGCCGACCTCCACGCCGCGATCACGGAAGAGTGGCGCCGCTTCCCGAGCAGCGAGGAACCGTCCGACGCGAGCCTCTTCGACTGGGAGAAGGCCTTTTACGCGCGCTTCCTGGAGCGGACCGACAAGATCCTCCTCGTCGGCTGCGGCACGGGGCGCGATCTGATCGCCCTGCTGCAGTGTGGCCACCGGGTCGACGGTGTCGATCTCGTCCGCGAAGCCGTGGTACGCGCCCGGCAACGCCTGGCGGAACACAAGTTCGAAGGGTCAGTGTGGGTCGGCGACATCGAAACAATCGAGCTGGTGGAGCGCTACGACGTGTTCGTGTTCTCGTGGTTCTGTTTACGCCTACATTCCGGAGTCCGCTCGGCGGGTCCGGATCCTGAAGAGGCTCGCGGAGCACCTGGCTCCGGAAGGCCGAATCCTCATCAGTTACGTGCCGACGGACAAGGCTCGCCGGGCCATCCGCGTCGCTCGCCTCGTGGCGCGTCTCACGCGCTCGGACTGGCGACCCGAATTGGGCGACAGCGTCGCGGCGACGGGCGACAGCATGAGCTCGGTGTCGTTTCAGCATTTCTTTCTGACCGGTGACGCGGACGCGGAGGCAGCTGCGGCGGGTTTGCGCGTGCTCGCACAGGTGCCGAGTGATCAGGTGATCACGATGGCCCTCGCGAAAGCGGCACGACGCGGCGGAAGACCTCGAAGGGCGAGCGCCGCGTCGCCTCGAGTGCCTCGCGGATCTGGGCGGCGCCTCGTCCGGCGCCCTGACGGAGCAGCACTTCGTAGAAGCCCGTGTAGAACGCGTCGGGATAGACGACCACGCTCAGGCGCGCAGAGATGCCGGCCGCGGGCAGCTTGCGGCGATAGCGCAGCGTCGCGGACTGGCCAGGCAGGAGTCGCGTGTCGGAGATCTCCCGCGAGAGATCGAGCGCGATCTCGCGCGCGATCACGCGCTCCTCGCGGCTGCCCTCGATGACCGCGCCGGTGGCGTCGACGAGCTCGGCTCTCAGCACGACCTTCGGTGTGACGTACGTCGGGAACGCGTGCCCCACCCGAACGCTACGCACCGTCAGGCCGACGTCGACGTTGTCACCGGCGCCGGCGCGGCTCCTGGGCGCGGCCACGTCGATCGACAGCCCCGAGCGCACCATGTCGACGTCGTGAATTCCGCGCCAGAGGTGACGGCGGTCGGGCATGTGGCAGTCCTGGCATTGCACGCCTTCACGGGCGAAGCGGCTCGCCTCCCACTCTCGGTAAGTGTTCTCCAGGGGCTTGCCGTTCAACGTGGGCGCATCCTCGGCAAACTGGTGGCAGCCGCGACAGAACGCCGCAGACAGAAACGCCGGTGTGCGGGTCACGCCGCCGTGCGGAAGCGCCTCCGGGGCCCCGGCGCTCGCGAGTGAGCCATCGCGTCGTGGCGGCCCGAAGCGCTGGTGGCCACGCACGTGACAGCCGGCACAGGGCAATCCCTCCCGGTGCAGCGCAGGGTCGAAGGCGGGATTGGCGGCGAGGCGGCCCGTGCTTCGAATGAGAGGCGACTGCTCGGAAAGCGGTGCGTGACAGCCGAGACATCCGAGCGCCGACGTCGGATCGCTCTCGAACATCTCGACGAGCTGCCCCATGACCCCGGGCCCCGTCGCAGCGGCGTGCCAGCTCGTTCGCCAGTCGGCGTACTGCGCGGGATGGCAGGTGCCGCACGATTCCGGGCGGAGCGATGCCTCGAGCAGCGAGAAGCGGGCGGGCGCCGGGCCTTGCGGGGCCAGTGGGCCGCGCCAGTGTCGTCGCACGAACTCCTCGACGCTTTCGGTTCCGCCCGAGGCTGTCGCGACGACGGCCAGGATGAGACTCGTCGCGAGCAGCCGCGCCGCGCGCGATGACATGCGCTTCACCTTAGCAGGAACCGCCGGCGACCTGGCCCATCATCCGCGTGATAGGGTGGCCGCGTGGCCGACGAATCGATCCAGGTGGCCGAGCTCGGCTGGCTGGCGCGCGACGCGCTCATCGAGACGCGAGGTCGCGCGCGTGTCGTGGCGGCCCTCGCGCGCTCCGCCTATCTCGAGGCCGGCGTCACGCTCATCTGGATCGGCGCTGCGGGATCGCCCCTCCACGGCCGCGCCATCGTCGCCGGCCGGCCGCTGCCGCCGTCGCTCCCTGACGAGATGATGCTCGACGTCACCGACGCGGTGGTGTGGAGACCCGACGATGACCCAACCGCGATCGATGCGGCCACCGTCGCCGAGGCCGCGCGCTCGTTGCTCACCCGGCTCGGCGAGGCCGGAACGCCTGATGGGTTCGCCACGCTGCTGACAGGAGGCGTGCTCGGCTTTCCCTTCGACCGCGCCGCGCCGGCGGGCCGTGCGCTCGCGGCCGCGAGTCACGACGAGGACACCGACGCTGCGACGCGCGCCGCCGACGAGCTGATCGGCCTCGGGCCCGGGCTCACGCCGGCGGGCGACGATTTCGTCGGCGGTGTCTTCTTCGCTCGCGCAAGGCTCGGGCCGCCCGATTCCCGTGAGCGCTGGCGCGCTGCTGGCGAGATCGTCTGCGCCCGCGCGCGTCAGTCGACTCATCCGATCAGCGCGGTGCTTCTCGCCGATCTCGTCGCCGGCCGCGGCCACGCTCCCCTCCACGATCTCGCTCGTGGCTTTGCCCTCGCTGCGTCGCCAATCACGCTGCTCGACGCTGCGCGCCGTCTCGTTCGAATCGGGCACTCATCCGGCTGGGACATGCTCGCGGGGTTCCTCGCTGCGCTCGTCCCGCCGAGGTACTGGCACACAGGGTGCAGTCCTCTCTGACGGCGCCGAGCATCGGCGCCGCGCAACTTTTTTCCATGACCCGTCAGGAGGATTCATGTTGAAACCGATCGGCACGATTGCAGGCCTCGGTCTGGCCGTGGCGAGTGTGTCATGGCTCTATCGCGCCCTGCGACGACGCTTCGTCAGTCGTCGTGGCAATCTCAGGATCAACGTCGAGACCTCGATCACGATCAAGGAATCACCGGAACGGCTCTACCGATTCTGGCGAAACTTCGAGAACCTGCCCCACGTCATGTCACACCTCGACTCCGTGCGCGTGACCGCACCGACGCGTTCACACTGGATCGTCAAGGCGCCGGCGGGAGTCCGTCTCGAGTGGGACGCCGAGATCATCAACGACATGCCGACCGAGCTGATCGCATGGCGCTCGGTGGCGAGCGCCGACGTCACCCACGCCGGGTCGGTGCGCTTCGAGCCGACCGCCGGCGGCGCCTGCATCGTCCGCGTCACCTTGCAGTACGATCCGCCGGGCGGTGAGCTCGGCCACGCCATGGCCGCGCTCTTCGGTCACGACGCGCGCCAGACGATCGACGACGATCTCGCCTCGTTCAAGACCTCGATGGAACGCGGTGCCCTTGCCGATGCCGTGAGCTTCTGAGCAACGTGACGACGTGACCGGCGGCATGAGGTAGAGTACGGATTGTCCCATCCACTGTCCAGGAGGCGACCAATCCGTGGATCTCTACCGGCTTCCGCGTCACGTCGTCCCAACACGTTACGAGATCCGGCTCGAGCCGGATCTGGTGACGGCGTCGTTCACCGGCGTCGAGACGATCGCCCTCACCGTGAGCGAGCCGACCACGGAGATCGTCCTCAATGCCGCCGAGCTCTCGGTCACGGACGCGTGGCTCGAGAGCGACCGCGGCGATCGCGCGCGGGCCACGGTGGCGCTGGAGGAAAGTCTCGAGCGCTGCCGGCTGACGTTCCCTTCGCCGATCGCGCCCGGCCAGTGGCGGCTCCGCCTCGCGTTCACCGGCATCCTCAACGACAAGCTGCGCGGCTTCTATCGCAGCACGTATAAGGATGCCGCCGGCGTCAGCCGGACCCTCGCGGCCACGCAGTTCGAGGCCACCGACGCCCGGCGCGCGTTTCCCTGCTGGGACGAGCCGGGGTTCAAAGCCGTCTTCGCCGGCACCCTCGTCATCGACCCGGCGCTGACTGCGGTCTCGAACACGCGCATCGCCTCCGAGCGGCGCGAGGGAAAGCGGAAGGTCATCACGTTCGCCGACACGATCAAGATGTCCACCTACCTGGTGGCCTTCGTGGTCGGGGAGCTGGAATCCACCAACCCCGTGTCCGTGGGCCGCACGCCGCTCCGCGTCTGGTGCGTGCCCAGCAAGGTCAAGCTGGCGGCCTTCGGCCAGGAGGTCGGCGCGGCCTCGCTGCGCTTCTTCGAGGAGTACTACGGCCTGCCCTATCCCGGCGACAAGCTCGACCTGCTCGCCATTCCGGACTTCGCCGCCGGCGCCATGGAGAACCTCGGCGCCATCACGTTTCGAGAGACGGCGCTCCTCGTCGACGAGCGCCAGGCGACGCACGCCGAGCAGGAGCGCGTGGCCGACGTCGTCGCTCACGAGAACGCTCACATGTGGTTCGGCGACCTCGTCACCATGTCGTGGTGGAACGGCATCTGGCTCAACGAGGCGTTCGCCACGTTCATGGAAATGCTCGCGGTGGATGCGTGGAAGCCGGAGTGGCGCAGGTGGACGACGTTCGGCGTCTCTCGCGCCGCCGCCTTCGCCGTGGACGGACTCTGGTCGACGCGCCCGATCGAATTCGAGGTTCGCGCGCCGCGTGACGCCGACGCGATGTTCGACGTCTTGACCTACGAGAAGGGCGCCTCGGTGCTGCGCATGCTCGAGCAATATCTCGGCCCCGACGTCTTCCGCGCCGGCGTGCGCGGCTACCTCCGCGAGCATGCCTACGCCAACGCCGACACCGCTGACCTGTGGGCCGCGCTCGGCAACGCCGCCCACACGCCGATCAACGCCATGATGGACGGGTGGATCTTGAAGCCCGGTTTCCCGCTGGTCTCGGCACGCCGCGACGGCGGCGACCTGGTCCTGACCCAGCAACGTTTCACGTACCGGCCCGACCCACCGTCGTTCGTGACGCCGAGCGGGAGCCGCGATCAGCGCTGGCAGATCCCGATCCAGGTGCGGTTCGGCACGCCCTCGGGCGAGCGCGTCGTGCGCCTCGTCCTCGACGGCGCCGAGGCCCGGGTGAGCGTGCCCGCCGGCAGCGATTACGCCCTGGTCAACGAAGGCGGCCACGGGTTCTACCGCGTCCGCTACGTCGCCGATCTGCTCGACTCGCTCCTGCGCCGTCTGCCCGACGGCCTGATGCCGATCGAGCGCTTCAACCTCGTCAGCGACGCGTGGGCCACCGTGCTCGCCGGCCTCACGCCTGTGACCGAGCACCTCGACCTGACCGCGCGCTTCAAGGCCGAGCGGGACCGCAACGTGTGGACGAGTCTTCTCGTGGCATTGGCCGCGCTGAATCGGGTGATCACGCCGGCCGACCGCCCGGGCCTGGAAGGATTCACCCGGCGGCTGGTCGCGCCGGCAGTGGCCGACCTCGGCTGGGATCCCCGCCCCGGAGAGGATGAGCTGACGCGGCAGTTGCGCGGCGACCTGCTCCGCGCCCTCGGCACGCTGGGCAACGATCCCACCGTCCAGGCCGAGGCCGCTCGGCGCTATCGGGCGTCCCTGGTCGATTCCGGCGCGGTCGATCCCAACGTGCTGCCCGCCCTGATCGCCATCCTCGCCCACGTCGGCGACGCTGACCGCTACGAAGAGTTCCTCCGCCGCTTCCGCGCGGCCACGACACCGCAGGAGGAGCAACGCTACCTCTACGCCCTCGCCGGCTTCCAGCGGCCCGAGTTGCTCGCGCAGACGCTCGAGCGAGCGGTGAGCGGCGAGATCCGGACCCAGGACGCGCCCTTCGTCGTGCGCACGTTGCTCATGAGCGTCTACGCGCGGGAGCTGGCCTGGGACTTCGTCAAGCGGCACTGGGACCAGATGGACCGGCTCTACCCCAAGCACGGCCTGCGCCGCATGTGCGAGGGCGTGATCGGGCTCGCCACCCCGGAGCTCGAGCGGGACGTCCACGCATTTTTCGCCGCCCGCAAGATCGACTTCGGCGGCAAGACGCTCGAGCAGTATCTCGAGCAGCTCCGAGTGGCTGTCGCCCTGCGAGAGCGCGAGGGAGACGCCCTCGCGACCTACCTCCGGCGCTTCAGCTGAGACGAGCGCTCAGGGCGCCGTGACGGTCACGCCGTCACCGGCCGCCGAGATCAGGAAGGTCCCGTTGGCGTTGGTGGCGTAGGCGTACGCGGGGCCCCACGACGTTGACGGCGGCGTCGGGATGGAGCCCATGAACGGGCCCGCCGTGATTCCAGCCGGGTTGGTGGCGACTGCCGTGAGATTCCCGAGCGCGATGGGGTACGTGCTCATGTGCGACTGGTACATCGACACGGCGGTGACCAGCGAGCGGATGTCGGCCTGGGCCTTCGCGATACGGGATCGCGCCGTGACGTTGGCGTAGAGCGGGACAGCGATCGAAACCAGGACGCCGATAATCGCCACGACGATCATCAGCTCGATCAGGGTGAAGCCTCGCGCGTTCCATCGCATCGATCTCATGGCTCCCCCGCGACGTCAGCACGCTGCAGCGACGGTGCCAAGCCCTCGGCGGTCGCGGCGTCCCAGAGAAATCGCTGAGTTGAGCGGACGGCTGTCGTGACGACGCCCTCGAAACGGCCATAATTTGTCAGCGGGGTGACGGAAAGCGGCAACTGGACGAAAAGTGGCGGGGTACGGCAAGGCGACGGTCCCGGCTCTTAGTTCGAGACCGTCCGCCACCCGTAGAGCGTATGGTTCTTCCGGATCCTGTTCATGAGATCGAGCGCCTGCTGGCTGTAGTGGAACGTCGCGGATCCCAGCATGGTGCCGAGGTGCAGCTCGGCAAAGCCCGGTTGCTCGTTCCCGACGGCCTCGTTGCTGACCAGAGCGCCGTTGATGCTGGTCGTGCTCCCGTCCATGAATCCCACACCGACGTACTGCCCCGTGACGATGATGGCCCCGTGCCAGTTCAGGTTTCCGAACACCTTCAGATCGCCGTCCTCGACGACGAGGATGCCCGCGCCCTGCACCTGGTTGTTGATGGTGAGGCCGGTGAAGTTCGAGGTCGGATCGAGATCGCCTCGGAAATAGATCAGTTGAGGATTGGTGGGGGTTCCGAGATCGATGGTCTGGCTCGTGCCGCATCCGTTGGTGACGGTCGGCGTCGACGTCGGGCCGCCCACATCGCCCGTGATCTGCATCGGGCAGGCGAGCGTGGACTGGAGGATCTGCGTCTTCGGATTGCTCGTCAGCGTCGACAGGAGACGCTGCATGGCGGCGGGGTTGAGCGCGTCGGTCGCCCCGATCGCGGCGAGACCGGTCGTCTGGTCCTTGCCAGTGACCGAGCTCTGCTTCTGGGCCGCCTGGGTCGACGAGCCGCTCGTAAAGGCATTCTCGACGTTCTGCATGTAGGTCGTGGTCGGGTCGGGGAGATTCGTCTGGTTACCGAGCTGCGTCGCGATCCCCAGCTTGGAGGCGGAGCCGGACGCGGACCAGTTCCCGCTCTTGTACCAGGGAGCATCGGTCTCCGGCGTGCAGGCGCTGCACGCATAGTCACGCCCATCGACCTGGAAATTGGCGCACGGGCCGTCGGTCCCCGTGCACACGACATTCGTGTCGGACTGATAGCCCGGCTCGTTCACGGCTGCCGGAAAGCTCAGCCCAGGCGGCAGGTGTCGGCGTATCACCACCTGGATCTTCTTGTTGGCGCCGCGAAAGGAGCCGGTCGCCGTCAGGATGACGACGCCGTTGTCGTCCTTGATCGCCGTGCCGGTGACGTTGTCGACGGCCACGCCGGTGATCTGATCGTCGCCGGCCAGGCAGTCGTTGCGAAGGCTCACGGTGAAGACCCCGATGAGGTTCGGCACCGACACGTTGCTCCAGCCGGCCGGCGTCACCGGCGTTGCGCAGTCGGCCGCGCCGGTCAGCAGGGTGCTCCAGGAGTTCGTGGTGACGAGCTGGTCGAACGCCCATTCGATGCCGGCGTCCGCGGCGTAATGGGCCTGCATGGCGTCGGCGAGGTTCTGCGAGATTTGCGGCTCGAAGGCGCTGACGGCCAGGAACGCAACGACCAGTAAGCTGAGGGCGAGCACGACGATCAGCGCCATGACCGCGGCCATCCCGCGCTCGTCGAGTCCATGTGCGCGCGTGGCCATCATGCTCCGCTCTTGGGCTCGCAGCCGGGATTCCGGATGCGCGCGGTGTCCGTCATCTTGACGAAGACTTTGCCTTGCTGGTACGTCGCCGGCTGCCTCCCCTCGGGATGGGTCGCGATCGTGACGACCACCGAGCAGATGGACGCCGCCGTGCCCGTCTGGTCCCCTTGAGCGTCGAGATAGGTGAACGCGAGGGATTCGATGCCTCCGACCACCGGCTGGGCTGCGTTGTTCACCGCCGACTCCTGACGGAGCAATTGACCGCCGGCGAACGAGTACGACACCTGTTCACCACGCTGGACGCCGTTCACCATCACGACGGCGCCGGAATCGATGCAGCCATTGCCATTCCAGTCGTTCTGGAGCGTCAACGACGTGACCGTCTGGCCGGGGCCGATCGCGGAGCGAGGTGCGCAGTTACCAGCCGCCGCCCCCGGTGCGTTTCCAGAGAAGCGGATCTCGTCGATCATTCGGGCGATGGCGATCCGGACGTTCTGCTGGGACTCGACCTGGTTCGCTCCGACCAGGAAGCTCCGCTGGCCCGCCACGAGGAACGACACGAGTCCCGTGAGCACGAGTCCGACACTCGCCATCGCAACCAGCAATTCGGGAAGTGTGAAACCGCGCTGAGCCGTCGAGCCCTGCCCGCGACGCCTGGCGGCGGCGCTCATCGGTTCGTGATCAGGGTCGAGACGTCGACGCGGCGCTCGTTACCGGCGTTGCCCCCGGACGGGTTCACCGGGAAATAGAAGACGGACACCAGCAGGACCTTGGTCGTGGAGCCGTTCGACGTCACGGTGACGGTGCGGCGATAGTTGCCGTAGTCGGCGATCGTGTTGTAGCCCTCGTTTCGACAGCACGCGGCGCCCGCGGCGACCGAGGAGAATCCCTGAGTCGTGACGGTGCTCAGAGACCACGCCTTGATCTGCTCGAGGCGCTGTTCAGCGAGATAGATCGCGGTCGTCTGCTGCCGGCCCGTCTCGACCGAGCTCGTGCCCCGAAGAAACCCGATGCCCACCGACCCGAACGCGACCATGATGAAGGCGGTCGCGATCAGGACCTCGGCGAGCGTGAAGCCCCGCGTGCCGCGGAGCAGACGCGCGGCGCTCGGAGCTTTTCGGACGGCGGCCAGAGTTCGCATGACTCCGATGAGTCTTCGGCAGAAAATGTGCCAACGCCGCCCGGGGTTCGCCGGCCCGGCTTTTCAATCGGTTCCAGGGCTGGTGCCAGACCCGCAGAGAGACGACTCTCGCGGTTGTCAGGTTCTTCGACGTCATCGAGCGGCCAGGCGGCGGTCGATGATCCTGATGCGGCGACCCTGCACCGAGATGGCGCCCGCGCGACGGAGCTGCGCCAGCGATCGGGAGATCAGCTCACGGACGGTGCCCAGGCGCGCGGCGACGTCGTCGCGCGTCCCGGGAAGATCGAAGACGTCGCTGCCGGCGCGCCGCGCTTCCATCAAGAGGAAGCGGCTCAACCGTGCCGTCACGTCGCGGAGCGCGAGATCCTCGATCAGCGCAGCGAACCCGCGCAAGCGCCGGGCGAGCACGGCGATGACGCCGAACGCGACCTCCGGACGTCGCCGGCAGAGAGCGAGAAGCTCACGGCCCGGAACGAAGAGGAGCCGCGCGTCGTCCTCAGTGACGGCCGTCGCGACGTAGCCGCCTCCGTCGAAGAGCGGCACTTCCGCCAGCGTGGCCCCGACCGATTCGGTGTGGAGCGCCTGCTCGCGCCCCCGCGGCGAGGAACGCGCGAGCCGCACGCGTCCGCCGAGCACCACCCACACTCCCGTCGCGGCCTGGCCCTCGGAGAACACGATGGCGCCCTTCTCGAACGCTCGCACCCGGCAGCGCCGGGCCAGGTCGGTGCGCTCCCGAGTCGACAGCGAAGCGAGGTACGGAATGGCGGCCAGCCCTTCCGACGCGATCTTCACGCCCGATGTGACTTTCGTCATAGCCGAAACCACATCGTGAGCGAGACACTGGCCCCACTAAACTTCCAGACGTGACCTGACGGCGCGGAGTGACCAGGCCGCGCGGAGGGACGTGGATGAAGACGTGGACGGCGATCGGGATCGTTCTCGCTGCGGCGACGCTGGCGGGAGCCCAGCACAGACACGATGGTGGGCGTGATCGTGAGCCGCATCTCGCCGTCCAGCAGTGTCAGCAGCAGTTCGAGCAGGTGATCGCCGATGGTCGGGGCTTCGGCCTGGCCTTCGTCGCCGACCAGGAAGGCTATCCAGGCCCGTTGCACGTCCTCGAGCTCAAGGACCGACTGCGGCTGAGCGGCGACCAGCAACGCACGATGAAGGAGATGCTGGAGGCGATGTTCGCCGAGTCGCGGCCGGCGGCGGCCCGCCTGCTCGCCACCGAGCAACGCCTGCGCTCGCTGTTCGCACGGGGCATCGCCGACGAGGCGTCGGTGCGGGCGGCCCTGGCCGACGTCGAGCGCGCGCACACCGAGGTCCGGCTGGCCCACCTGCTCACGCACCTCAAGACGCGTGACCGGCTCACCGACGAGCAGCGCCGGCTTTACCACGCCGCGCGATGGGGACACTGACCGCGCCGTTCTATCCATCCGCTGAGCTCCGTGATAGGGTGCAAGAGCATGAAGCGCCTGCTGGCCGGCGCCGCCATGACGCTCGCCGCGCTCGCCGCGCCGACGTCGTCATTCGCATTGTCGGCCCAGGAGGCCATCCTCCGCGCCAAACCGGCCGTGGCGCTCATCACCGCCCGCGTCGACGCCGAAGTCACCATCAACTGCGGACAGGGTCCGGTCACCGTCAAGCCACGGCCGTTCATCGAAACCGGCACCGGCTGGCTCGTGGACGGGCGGGGCTGGGTGGTGACCAACGCGCACGTGGTGGATCCCGCCCACCGTCTGCCGCCATGGGTGACGCACGAGCTGAAGAAGACCGCCATCGACCAGGCGTGTGTCGAGCCTGCGCTCCAGGCCCAGAAGATGGCCCGGGGCCAGCGCCCCGACCTCGAGGAGCGGCTGCGCCGGGAGATGATGGACGTGGCGATGGCCGGACTGCGCTTCACGCCGCAGTCACAGATCACCGTCCTGCTCTCCAACGGCGCGCGATTCCCCGCCGAGGTCAAGAAGTTCAGCGCGCCGCTCCTGCTCGACACGACGGGAAAGCCGGTGAAGGATTCCGGGCGAGACCTGGCGCTGCTCAAGATCCCCGACGGCGTTTACCCGGCGCTTTCGGTCGGCACGCGCGACGTCAACATCGGAGACCCCGTTCACATTCTTGGCTTCCCGGGCGTCGTCCTCTCGCACGAGCTCCTGAACCAGAGCGTGACGCTCGAGGCCTCGGTGACCAACGGCGCCATCTCCGGGTTCAAGCAAGACGCCATCGGCCAGGACGTGCTGCAATCGGACGCCCCGGCCGCTCACGGCAACAGCGGTGGCCCCGCCATTCGCGACGATGCGTCGCTCGTCGGGGTGTTGACGTTCGTCTCGCTCTCGCCGTCCGGCGGCGCCATCGTGCAAGGGTTCAACTTCCTGATCCCGGCCCGCGACGTCCTGAAATTCCTCGCCGACACGCCGGTGAAGAAGACGGGCGAGAGCGCCTTCAACGTCGCCTGGGAAGCCGGCCTCGACGCGTTCTTCCGCGATCGCGACGAGCTGGCCGTGCAGAAGATCCAGGAGGCCAACCGGCTCGTCTCGAACCTCGCCGACGTCAAACGCACGCTCGCCGAGGCCGAAGACCGCGCGAAGCATCCGCGACCCCGGCCGTTTCCGTGGGCGTGGACGACGTTCGGCGTGTCGATGCTCTCGGTGGGCACCTACGGCGGAATGTGGGGACGCCGCTGGTGGCGCAACCGCTTCCGCGTCCTGCCCGCCCAGGTGATCGGATTCATCGAGAACGGGCTGAGCCCGCTGCTCGTCGACGTGCGAACGAAGACCGACTACGAGACCAGCCCGCTCAAATTGCCCGGCGCCGTGCGCCTCGACCCCGACGACGCCGAGAAGGGCCGGATTCCGCTCGACGCCGAGTCGAATCAACTCCTCATCACGTATTGCACGAGCCCGGAGGAGGCCACCAGCGCCCGCTTCGCCCACCTGCTCCGCCAGCGCAAGTTCTCGAACGTGCGCATCCTCAAGGGCGGCCTCGGTGGCTGGACGAACGCCCGGCTGCCCGTCGAAGCCAAGTCGCACTTGCCCTCGATCGGCCTCGAGATCTACAAGAACCTCACGCTGGGCGACGTCGAGCGCCGACGTTACAAGGCGGGCGAGACCATTTTCCGCGAGGGCGAGGACGCCCACGCCGAGGCGTACGTCGTCCACACGGGCTCGGTCGACATCCGCAAGCGGGTCGACGGCGGCGAGCGTCTGCTGTCCACGCTGGGCGAGGGCGAGCTGCTGGGCGAGATGGCGCTCTTTCGCAAGGCGCCGCGCTCGGCGTCCGCGCTGGCGAGCACCGACGTCGAGCTCCTCGTCATCAAGAACGAACGCCTCGAGTGGCTCATCCGCAACCGGCCCCAGCTCACCATCGAGATCCTCAAGCGGCTCTCCGAGTGGGTCGTCTCCACCGACCACGAGCGGAGCCAACGGAACTAGGAATCAGATGATGCCCCGGCCCCGGAGCCGGGCAAGCTCCGCGCTGTCGAGCCCGAGCCGCTCGCCGTAGATTTCCTCGTTGTCCTCTCCCGGCGTGATCGGACCGGGCGCGTGCACCTCGCCCGGCGTCAGCGTCAGCCGCGGCACCACGCCCGGCATGGCGAGCGCGCCCGCTACCTCGGTGGCCATCGAGATGATGTTGCCGCGCGCCCGGACGTGCTCGTCCTCGAACAGATCGCGCACGCTCATCACCAGCGACGAGGGCACCTCGGCGGCGGCCAGCGCGGCCAGCACGTCCTCGGCCGTGCGCTCACCCACCCACGTCGCCACGAGATCGTCGACGAGCTGACGATGGGCGAGACGCTGGCGCGTGCTGACGAGGCGCGGATCGTCGCGCAGATCGGCCCGGTCCATCGCGCCCAGGAGCCGGCCGAACATCCGATCGTTCGTGCAGGCGATGGCCAGCCAGCGACCGTCGCGCGTGCGGTAATGATTGTGCGGCGTCGCGCTCTCGGTGCCCGAGCCGATGCGCTCGCGCACCACTCCGGTGCCGCTGTAGACGGCGATGGCATCGTCGAGCACGCGGAGGACGGGTTCGTAGAGGCCGACATCCACCACCTGGCCGTGGCCGGTGCGCTCGGCGTGCCGGAGCGCGGCGAGCGCGCCGACGGCGGCAAAGACGCCGGCCAGATAGTCGGGCACCGTCGGCGTGCCCGGTGTGACCGGCGGCCGATCGGGGTAGCCGGAGACGTACGACAGGCCGCCCACGGCGGCGGCGATGCGGCCGAAGCCGGGCTGCTCCCGCCGCGGCCCGGTCTGCCCAAACGCCGAGATGCGCACCATGACGAGCGCCGGGTTGACGCGCGCGAGGTCGTCCCAGCCGAGGCTCCAGCGCTCGAGCGTGCCGGGACGGAAGTTCTCGGTGAGAACGTGCGTGCGCGCGACGAGGCGACGGATCAGCGTCTGGCCCTCGGGATCGCGGAGATTGCACGTGATGGACTTCTTGTTGCGCGCCTCGACCAGCCACCAGTACGACGGCGCGCCGCCCGCCGCCGGTCGTCCGAGCCGGCGCAGATCGTCGCCGACGCCGGGTTGCTCGACCTTGATCACCTCCGCGCCGAATTCACCGAGGAGCGTCGCGCACACGGGAGCGGCCAGGAACGTGGCGAGATCGAGCACGCTGACACCATCGAGCGCGTGGGGCACGGACGCGAAGGTATCATGGCGCCATGATCGACATTTTGTGGCCCGAGATCACGATCGCCGAGAAGGTGCTGCGCGACGCGATCGTAAGGCCGCGTGCTAGGATGACCGCCGCCATGAAGGCCATGGTCGCGCGCGCGTGGGGCGAGCCCTCGAGTCTCGTCTACGCCGACGTGACCGAGCCCACGCCCGGCCCCGGGGAAGTCCTCATCGACGTGCGCGCGGTCGGGTGCAACTTCCCCGACATCCTCATCGTGCAGGGCAAGTATCAGACGAAGCCGCCCCTGCCCTTCAGCCCCGGCCACGAGGTGGCCGGCGTCGTGCGCGCGGTGGGCCCCGGCGTCAGCGAGCTCGCCGTGGGCCAACGCGTCTTCGCGCTCCTCAAGTGGGGAGGCTACGCCGAGCGGGCGGTGGCGCCGGTCGCCCGCACGCACGCCCTGCCCGACGGGATGACCTTCGAGGAGGGCGCCGCCTTCGGCCTCGTCTATCAGACGTCGTGGTGCGCGCTGACTCACCGAACGCGCGTGCGGCGCGGCGAGACCTTGCTGGTCCACGGAGCCGCCGGCGGCGTGGGGCTGTCCGCCGTGCAGATCGGCAAGGTGCTGGGGGCGCGCGTGCTCGCCACCGCTGGCAGCACCGAAAAGCTCGAGGTGGCGCGCGCGGCGGGCGCCGACGCGCTGATCAACTATCGAACCGAGGACTGGGTCGAGATCGTCAAGAAGGAGACCGGCGGGCGCGGGGCCGACGTCATCTACGATCCTGTCGGCGGTGACGTGTTCGACGGCTCGACCCGCTGCATCGCGTTCGAAGGCCGGCTGCTGATCATCGGCTTCGCCGGCGGCCGCATCGCGGACGTCGCCACCAATCGCGTGCTCCTGAAGAACATCGACGTGATCGGCGTGCACTGGGGGATGTACAACGAGCGCGATCCCGGCACCGTGAAGCGCTGGATGGGCGAGTTGCTGGCGCTCGTGGCCGGCGGTCGGCTCAGGCCGGTGATCTTCAAGAGCTATCCGCTGCGCGACGCCGCCCAGGCGCTGGCGGCGATCGCGTCGCGCGAGAGCTACGGCAAGGTGGTGCTCACTGTCTGACACCGTCCGCGTGGCCGTCCGCCGGCTCGACGCCACCGTGCCGCTCCCGGCCTACGCCCGCGACGGCGACGCCGGCCTCGACCTCTGCACCGCCGAGGCCGTGACGCTGGCTCCCGGCGCCCGGGCGCTGGTGCCGACTGGCGTGGCCGTCGCGATCCCGTCCGGCTACGCGGGACTGGTCCTGCCCCGGTCGGGTCTGGCCCTCCGCCACGGGGTGACGGTCCTCAACGCCCCCGGCCTCATCGACGCAGGGTATCGCGGCGAGGTGAAAGTGCTGCTGGTCAATCACGACCGCGAGCCCGCGAGCTTCGCGCGGGGTGAACGCATCGCCCAGCTCGTCATCCAGCCCGTGGCCCGCGCCCATCTGGACGTCGTCGATCACCTTCCGAACAGCCAGCGCGGGGAAGGCGGGTTCGGCTCGACCGGCGCCTAGCTGATACGCCGGTCGATGGTCTCCCGCGCGCCCTGCAGCGTCTCGGCCGCGGAATGCAGGGTGTCGGCGGCCTTCGACCGGGCGATCCGGGTCTTGTCGTCGACGTACTCGATGAGGTCGCGCCCGTAGAACCACACTGCCGCCGCGCCGACGATTATGCCGAGAAGGAATCGGCCCATACGTTGCCTCCTTGGAGCTCTGTGATTGCAGAATCCACACAGCAAGCGGGGCGCCGCCACGTCTGCTCGGACAATTGTAAGACTTGCGACAGCCGCGCGCCGATCTTTTGCCTTCGTCTCTTGTGCGCCTGACGCATCAGTGTATGCTGCGCCCCCGTGAACACGGTAGGAGAAACACTCGAGCACGCGCTGCGCATTCGTGAGCGTCAGCAGGCCGCGATTGCCGCACTCGGACAGCGCGCGCTCGCCGTGCGTGACTTGCGCGTGCTGTTGCCGGAAGCGGTGCGACTCGTCGCCGACACGCTCGAGGTCGAGTACGTGAAGATCCTCGAGCGGCTCCCCAGCAGCGACGCTTCGCTGTTGCGTGCCGGCGTCGGCTGGCGGCCCGGAGCGGTCGGCGTCGTCACGATGACCGAGGAGACGGAGACGCGTTTTCTCCACGCTCACGGCGTCGTGAGCGGGCTGAGCGTGGTCATCGGTGGTCCGCGTCATGCGTGGGGCGTGCTCGGTGTCCACACGCGGCGCCGGCGGGACTTCAACGGCGACGACGTGCACTACCTCGCCGCCGTCGCCAACGTCGTCGCCGCCGCCGTCGAGGCCGACGCCGCCCAGCGCCGGCTCGCGTTCCTCGCCGAGGCCAGCACGGTCCTGAGCGCGTCGCTGGAATACGAAGCGACGCTCAAGACGTTGGCCCGGCTGGCCGTTCCCGAGCTGGCCGACTGGTGCTTCGTCGACGTGGTGGACGACGAAGGCGGGCGCGCTCGCCGGGTGGCCGTCGTGCACCTCGACCCGACTCGCGAGTCGCTCGGCTGGGAAATCTCCCACGGCGGCGCGCTCGACCCGGACGCGCCCGACGGCGTTTCGGCCGTCATCCACGGCGGCCGCCCCGACCTGCGGCCGGTCTATCTGGACCGGCGGCTCGGACTCTGCTCGCTCATGCTCGTGCCGCTGACGGCGCGTGACCGCACCTTCGGAGTGATCGCGTTCGCCGCCGCGGAGTCCCGACGCCGATTCGGGCCCGACGACCTGGCCGGCGCCGAGGAGCTGGCTCGCCGCGCGGCCCTGGCCGCCGACAACGCCCGTCTCTTCCAGGAGGCGTCCGGGGCGAACCGCGCCAAGGATGAATTCCTGACCGTGCTGTCCCACGAGTTGCGCACGCCCCTGACGTCGATCCTGGGCTGGGCCCGCATGCTCCGTTCCGGCAAGGTCGCGGCCGACGCGGTGGAGCGCGCGCTCGAGACGATCGAGCGCAACGCGGTCGCCCAGACGGCGCTCGTCGACGATCTCCTCGACATCTCGCGCATCGCCAGCGGCACGTTCGCGCTCGACGTGCATGCGCTCGATCTCGTCGGCGTCGTGGAGGTGTCGCTCGAGTCCGCGCGACCGGCCGTCGACGCGGCGGGCCTTCATCTGCGAACGGTCCTGCCGAACGCTCCGCTGATGGTATCGGGGGACGCCGGGCGACTCCAGCAGGTCGCCGGCAATCTGCTCGCCAACGCGATCAAGTTCACTCCGGCGGGCGGCAACATCACGGTGAGCCTCGAGGCCGACACCGAGCGGGCTCGGCTGACGGTGGCCGATACCGGCCCCGGCTTGAGCGCCGATTTTCTCCCTCACGTCTTCGACAGCTTCCGACAGGCGGACAGCTCGCTCACGCGCGTGCACGGCGGCCTCGGGATCGGCCTGGCCATCGTGCGTCACCTGGTCGAGCTGCACGGCGGGCGCGTGTCCGCGGCCAGCGCCGGCCCCGGCGCGGGCTCGTCGTTCGTCGTCGAGCTACCGCTCGTGCAGGTCTCGACCAGCGAGCGGTCGGTTGTCGAGGCCTCGCCGGCGACGCTGCGGGGTGTGCGCGTGCTCATCGTCGAAGACGATCGGGACACTCGCGAGCTCCTCGAGACGGCGCTCTCCGGATTCGGCGCGGCCACCCGCGGCGTCGTCTCCGTGCACGACGCCCTG
The DNA here is from genome assembly GCA_003220615.1 of Candidatus Rokuibacteriota bacterium. Taxonomy (GTDB): domain Bacteria; phylum Methylomirabilota; class Methylomirabilia; order Rokubacteriales; family CSP1-6; genus 40CM-68-15. Next base: position 10,396 of record QHTB01000186.1, on the reverse strand, counting down.
CACGCCGTCGCGACGTGGCAGCCGCACGTCGTGGTCGCCGACATCGCGCTGCCCGGCGAGGACGGTTACGCGCTGATCGACCGTCTGCGTCGGCTTCCGGTCAGAACACCGGCCATCGCGCTCACCGGCTACGTGCGGAGCGAGGATCGGCAGCGCGCGCTTGCCGCCGGATATCAGGTGCACATCCCGAAGCCGGTAGAGCCGGCGGAGCTGGGTCGAGTCGTCGCGTTGCTGGCGGGCGGGACCTAAGAGACAAATCGCGGGAGGGGCCGCGGGGCCCCTCCCACGGTTCAAGAGGCGAAGCTAAGGAGCCGAGACCGTGGCGCCATCGCCAGCGGCCGAGATCGTGAACGTGCCAAGCGCGGCGTTGATGGCGTAGCTGTACGCGGCGCCCCACACCGTGCTGGGCGGCGTCGGGATCGCGGCCATGAACGGACCGGCCGTGATGTTCTGCGGGCTCGTGGCAATCGCAGTCAGCAGGCCGAGCGCACTCGGCAGCGTACCCATGTGCGCCGTCCACGCCGACACGGCCGAGGCCATACCGCGGATGTCAGCCTGGGCCTTCGCGATGCGCGCCCGCGCCTGCATGTTGGCGTAGAGCGGAACGGCGATGGCGGCCAGGATACCGATGATCGCGACGACGATCATCAGCTCGATGAGCGTGAAGCCGCGCTGATTGCCCATCGTGCAGCGTCTCTTGTGCCAGAAGTTGAACATGTCCCCCTCCTCCAATGCGTGTCGTCCACCACAGCCAATGCGTTGCGTCCACCGCACCACGGCGTCACGCTCCTCGTTGCCGCGTGCGCCGTCTCTCTGCGGGCCACCAGGAGCACCGTCCATGCCAAGGCTCCTCGCCCAGCAGAATCAAGCGGTTGCAGCACACCGGAGCGCCGGCCTTCTGTCATTCTTCGGCAACGGAGTGACGGGAAATGTCACCGGTGGTCCGGCGGAAAGGCCCGCGGGCGCCCCGTGTGCGGAAACGACGAGCGTGAGAGAATCCCGCCGCGTCGGGGCGCGCGCAGAGGAGGACATCGTGAACGGGAAGACGGACACGCTGCGAGTCGGAATCGTTGGAGCGGGGGCGAACACGCGCAAGTACCACATCCCGAATCTGAGAGCCCAGCCCGGCGTCGAGATCGTGAGCGTCGCCAACCGGACGCGCGAGTCGGGCGAGCGCGCCGCCAAGGAATTGGGCTTCGCGCGCGTCTACGATACGTGGAGAGAGCTCGTCGAAATGGACGACACCAACGCGATCTGCATCGGGACGTGGCCGTACCTGCACGCGCCCGTGACCATCGCCGCGCTCGCGCGCGGCAAGCACGTGCTCTGCGAGGCGCGCATGGCCATGAACGCCGCCGAGGCCCACGCCATGCTCGAGGCGTCGCGCCGCGCCCCGCACCTGGTCGCTCAGCTCGTCCCGGCACCTCATACGTTGTGGGTCGACGCCACGCTGCAGTCGTTGATCGCCGACGGTTATCTCGGCGACGTGCTCGCCGTCGAAGTGCGGGCGACCCAGGGCAAGTTCGTCGACCGCGAGGCTCCACTGCACTGGCGGCAGGATCAGAGCCTGAGCGGCTTCAACATCCTGAACATGGGCATCTGGTACGAAGCCATGATGCGCTGGGTCGGCCCCGCGGCCCGCGTGTCCGCGATGACGTCCGTGGCCGTCCCGAAACGCCGCGACGGCAGCGGTGTGACGAAGCAGGTCACCGTGCCGGATCACGTGGACATCCTGGTCGACCTCGAACGCGGTGGGATCGGCCACTTGCGCTTCAGCGCGGTGACGGCGCTGGCGCCCGCCAGCGAGGTCTGGTTGTTCGGCACCGAAGGCACGCTGCGCGTGGAGGCCGACGCCCTCAAGCTCTGGGGCGGGCGGCGGGGCACTACCGCGCTGAGCGAGATCCCCATCACGGCCGAGCGACGGGGTGGCTGGCGTGTAGAGGAGGAGTTCGTCAATGCCGTCCGCGGCAAGGAGCGGATCACTCGAACGGCGTTCGACGATGGCGTGCGCTACATGGAGTTCACCGAGGCGGTCGCGCGGAGCGCCGCGCGTGGAGAGACGGTCCGGCTGCCGCTCACCCTCGCCTGAGTGGCGACCGTCCGGTCGTGATTCGCACGGTCACGGGTCGTGGTGGAATCCGGCCCCGAGATGCGGTATTTGTCACCGTCACACGGTAACCGCCTCGGAGACGGGAGCACGAGTCAGAGATGCGAATCTTCAGACCGGAAGTCGAGTCCATCCTCAAGGCGCTGGGGGCCCTCGCCCTCCTCGCGCTCGTCCTGGCGCCCATCGCGTGGGGCTACGAGCAGCGGCGTCAGGCCCGCGCGTGGCAGTCGGTGGCGTGTGCCTATCGCGTGCGCGAGGTGGCCCAGCGTGCGCCGATGATCCGCGTCGACTATGCCACCGATCCTTGCGGCGCCCTGCACCGTCTCGGGCTCGGGCTCGAGCCACCGCCGCGCTGATCGCACGGCGCGCTCGGTGGGCGGGTTACGCGCGGTGCGCGCGGGCAGGCGTGACTGCGAGCTCAGGCGCTGCGATGAGTGGCGGCAGGGTACGGGCGGGCGCCGCCACAGGCGTCGTCCACGGCCGACAACAGCTGGTCGCGACGCAAGGGCTTGGTCAGGACACGCCACGCTCCGAACTTCTCTGCGCAGTCGAGGAAGTCGACGCCGGCGTCGCTTCCTCCCCCCGAGATCGCGATGACCTTCACCGTGCTCGTCCGGGTGAGCTCGAGGATCAGGTTCAGGCCGGATTCGTCGGGAAGGAAGATGTCGGTGATGACGAGATCGGGCTGATGCGCGTGGTACATCACGAGCGCGTCCCGCGCACCGGACGCGCAGAAGACCTCGTGACGGACCTTGGTGAGGATGTCGCGGAGCACGTCGAGGAGGTCACATTCGTCTTCGACCAGGAGGATACGAGCCATCTCTGTCATGGCAAACTGCACACACGATGCCATCCGTGAGCATTGCCAGATCGCTGATTTAGAGCACCACTCGCGCGTCCGATCACTCGACGGCGTGTCGCGACGGCTTGACGGCTGACAAAAATGGCATCACTGCACCCGAGCCAAGGAGACCCGACCATGCCCGACCTCTTCGAGACCATGCAGACGATGCGCGCGATGCGCCGGCTCAAGCCCGACCCGGTGCCCGACGAGCTCATCCGCAAGATCCTCGCGGCGGGGATTTGCGCCCCGAACGGCGCCAACCTCCAGACCTGGCGCTTCCTGGTCGTCAAGGATGAAGCGATCAAGCGTCAGGTGCAGGTCTACTACAAGCGCGCGTTCGACGAGGTCATGGGGCCGCAGTACCGGACGTCCCCGCCGCCACCCGGCGTGACGAAGGAAGCCTACCTGCGACAGATGGCGGCGGTGGAGTACCTCACCGATCACTTCCACGAGGCGCCGGTGTGGATCGTCGCGTGTCTGGACCATGGCAAGGGAACACCCAACCGTGGCTCGGGCGCGTCCATCTATCCCGCGGTGCAGAACATGCTGCTCACCGCGCGCGCCCTCGGGCTGGGCGCAACGCTCACGACCCGCCACCTGATGTACGAGAAGGAGACGGAAGCGGCCCTGGGCCTACCACTCGGCGTGCACTCCTACGCGATCATTCCGATCGGCTATCCGATGGGGAAGTTCGGGCCGGTGGGACGCGGCCGCCCGCTCGCTGACATCGTGTTTCAGGACCGCTGGGACAATCGCTACGCCGTCTAGCCGTTCAGCCACTCGCGTTCGCCGGGTTCGGCGGCTCACCCGGAGTGGTGACTCTGGCGGCCCTGGAGGCGGCGGTTGCTCGGCGGGCGCTCCTCGCCGGTCCAGAGCGTGAGCAGACGACGCTTGCCGTCTTGAATGGCATCGTGGGCCGTGTCGAACTGGTCATCGGATCGCTGAACCACCGCACCTCCGTGGCGGATCTCCCAGCGCCAACGGACGTCCGGCTCTGCGATGGCGATGACTTCCATGCGGCTCCTCCACGTTCGAGTGGACGGAGTCTACGCCACGTCGGGAGGCTGCGCTACGGCCTCGCCGAGCACGTCACTTGGAACGTTCCCTCTTGAGCTTGCTGTAGCAGTCGACGTGGACGACCGCGCGGTGAGCCCGAAATTGGGACACCATCCGGTAATGCTCCTCGCGGAGATCGACGCGCTCGCCGCACAGGGCACAGCTGGACTTCCGGCGCTCCTTGAGCGGGTCTGGCCCGCCACCTCCTCTTCGCTCCATCGACACCCTCTGCCGTCGTGCCTGTTCGATCGCATCGTCCACGCGTGACACCGAGCGCGAGGGAATCACGCGAGGGAATCATATGACTCCGCGCAATCCCACGGTAGCACCGAAGGCCCGCCGCCCGGCGCCGAAGATTCCGAGAGCGTGACGGCGTCAGGCCTCGAGGTGGCGAGCGCCGCAGATGCAGACGTGGAGCGAGCGGGGCTGATGCTCGATTCGTGACGCGCAGACGTGCTCGATGCCTGCGGACACGAACCGCTTCCCGCAGGTGGCGGTCCGTCGCTTCACGTCGTTCCAGTGCGTGGCCTCGGCGCAGAGTTTGGGGGCATCGCCAGTCACGATGTGCTCCTGCGGAAGAGCGTCGATCGAGGCGGCCTCGATCACGTGGACCCGCCTCGGTCGGCCTTCATCGGCCCGAATCGGTGTACGGCAGATGGGGCAAGAGGTGTCGCAGCGCGTGTGGATGTCCGCGCCCCTATGGGTGGTCATCGAGCGATCGGAAGATGCCGGCACAATCAGGACACCCATCGTTGGTTTGCACGTTGCCAGAGGTCGGTCGGAAGACAAGACGTGAAACAATTTTCCTAAGTCCTGCGCTCCCGAGCCTCGCCTTGACAGCCGAGCGGTCTCGGCGCTACAGGTCTCGCGGCGCCCGAACGCCAGGGGCGTGACTCGACGAGGAGGACGGCTCCATGACCACCCCGCTCGTGACCTACACGGTCGACGGCCGCGTCGGCATCGTGACGCTCAACCGGCCGGAGAAGCTCAACGCCATCACGCCTGAGCTGAAGCGCCTGCTCATCGAGCGCTTTCACGAAGCCGATCGTGACCCGGCCACGAACGTCGTCGTGTTGCGCGCCGAGGGACGCAGCTTCTGCGCCGGCTACGACATCGGGCCGAGCCCTGCGCGCGCCGCGCGGCGAGGCAACGCGCTGGCCTGGCACGAGTCGCTCACCGACGACGTGGCCCTCGAGATGACCCCGTGGGACATGAAGAAGCCGGTGATCGCCTCCGTGCAAGGTCACTGTCTCGGCGGCGGCTGCGAGATGGTGATGATGTGCGACATCACGATCGCCTCCGACGACGCCGTCTTCGGTGAGCCGGAGATCCGCTTCTCGAACGTCGGCCCCGCGCTGATCATGCCCTTCGTCGTCGGCCTCAAGCGGGCGCGCGAGATGCTCTACATCGGCGACCCGATCGATGCCCAGACCGCGCTCGCCTACGGCATGGTCAACCGCGTCGTGCCTCGAGCCGAGCTGCTCACCGCGACGCTGAAGTTCGCGCGGCGGATGGCGCTGATCGCTCCCGAGGCGCTGGCCGGCACCAAGCTGGCGATCAACCGCGGCGCCGACGCCGCCGGCTTTCGCAACGCGATCCGCGCCGGCCTCGACGTGCTGGCGCCGCTCTACGCGGCGCGGACCGAGATCGGGATGAAGTTCGACGAGATCCGCGAGAAGGAGGGGCTCGGCGCGGCACTCAAGTGGCGCGCGGCCCAGTTCGCCGAATGACGTTCGCGCCGGCAGGAGCACGAGGATCCGGCGCGCTTGACCTCCCGCCGGTTCCGGACGATGCTTCGCGCACCGACCGGCTGGAGAGAGGCCCACTACGACGGAGGACGCGATGGCCCGAGCTGCCCGTCACATCGTCTCGTTCGTTCTCGCTGTTGCGGTGCTCCCCGTCGTCCTCTCGGGACATGCCGAGGCCCAGACGGGTGAATCGGTCATCGCCTGGCACGTCACGATCGCGCCGAGCTGGTTCGATCCCTCGACGGCGCCCGCGCAGATCACGCCGTTCGGCATCCTCTACGCGCTCCACGACTCCGTCGTGCGCGCGACGTACGGCAGCAAGATCGGCCCGGGGCTGGCCGAAGCGTGGTCCGAGAGCCCGGACGGCCTGACCTACGAGTTCCGGCTACGGCGCGGGCTCAAGTTCCACAACGGGGACGCCGTCACCGCGGAGGACGTGAAGTTCAGCTTCGAGCGCTACAAGGGCGCCGCGGCCAAAGAGCTGCAGTCGCGGGTCGAGGCCATCGAGGTCGTGAATCCCCTCACGGTGAAGTTCCGGCTCAAGGCGCCCTGGCCGGACTTCATGACGTTCTACGGCACGACGGTGAGCGGAGCCGGGCTCGTCGTGCCGAAGAAGTACATCACGCAGGTCGGCGACGAAGGCTTCCGCAAGCATCCGATCGGCGCCGGCCCGTTCAAGTTCGTGAGCCACACGCCGGGCGTCGAGGTGGTCGTCGAGGCCTATTCTGGCTACTGGCGCAAGGTCTCCAACGTGAAGCGCTTCGTGATGAAGAGCGTGCCGGAGGGCACGACGCGCGTGGCGATGCTGAAGAACGGCGAAGCCGACATCGCCTATGCGCTCGACGGCGAGGACGCGCTCAACGTGAGGCGCGATTCGCGGCTCGCGCTCATTCCGTCGAAGCACGCGTCGATCTACTGGATCGAGTTCGCCGACCAGTGGGACCCGAAATCCGTCTGGCACGACAAGCGCGTGCGCCAGGCAGCGATCCTCGCCATCGACCGGCCCGCCGTCAACGAGGTGTCGTGCCTCGGGTTCTGTCCGCCGACGAGCATCATCATCCCGCGCGTCATGGACTTCGCGCTCCAGACCCCGGCCGCGTCCTACGATCCGGAGAAGGCGAAGAAGCTACTGGCCGAAGCCGGCTATCCGAACGGATTCGACGCCGGCGACTTCGTGCCGATGCCGCCGTTCATGACCACGGGGGAGGCGTGCGTGAACTTCCTGGCCGCCGTCGGGATCCGCACCAGGATCCGGCCGACCGAGCGCGCGGCGTTCCTCACGAACTGGCGCGAGAAGAAGTTGCGCGGGATCTTCATGCCGGCGGTGGGTAACTCCGGCAACGCGGCCAGCCGGGTCGGCGAGTTCATCTATTCGAAGGGGACGTACGCCTACGGCGGCTACCCGGACATCGACGAGCTATTCCTGCAGCAGTCGAAGGAGCGCGACGTCGCGAAGCGCGAGGCGATCCTCCACAAAATCCAGCAGCTCACGATCGACCGCGCGATGTTCCTGCCGATCATGGACTACCGCACGCTGCGCGGCGTGGGCCCGCGCGTGGCCGACCACGCGCTCGACGGGATGCC
>QHTB01000186.1:0-2905 GCA_003220615.1 Candidatus Rokuibacteriota bacterium | reverse complement strand
CGGGCGGCCTCGATCCACTTTCTGACCTCGCGAATCGTCGTGCGAAGCGTGACCGCCTTGCATTTCAGCAAGAACGGATCGACGCCCTCGTCGTTCAATCCGTCGTGGACGCTCCGCGCGCCCAGAAATCCCGCCCGTTTGACGACCGCGACGATCCGCTGATCGTATTCGCCGTAGGGATAGCTGAAGGTTTCGACGGAGCCGACCAGGCGTTCCAGGTACCGTCGCGACAGCAGGATTTCCTCCTCGATGATCCGTTGTGTTTCAGTCGGAAGCCGCTTGTGGGACGCGGTGTGGCATCCGATTTCGTGCCCGCGTGCCGTCAGGTCCCGAAGGTGGTCGAGGTTCATGTAGCGGGGGAACTGCTGGTCGTCCAGATAACCACTGATGATGTAGTGCGTGCTCGGGAGCTGCGCCTCATCCAGGATCGGAAGCCCCTGCTCATAGCTGCACCTCCAGCCATCGTCAAAGCTCAAACTCACTGCGCCATTCGGGAATACGTCACCCATAGGCAAATGCCATCACCTCACCGGTGCCCCCGCCCCACCCACCGCACGGGTCAGCGGCAACTCACCTCGACCGCATCGATCCGACCGACCGTCTGACTGGCCCGCTTTCCCGTCTGGACGGTGCCGATCACGACGGCGGTGGCGCCGGTCCGGCAGGGCGGTGGCCCCGATCCGAAAATCACGACCGACCGCACGCCATCCGAAAGATCGAACGTGTACTGCGGCTGCCCCCGGCGCGAGCTCCCTGTTCTCAGATTCTCGACGTGCCCAGCCACCTCGACGTGACGTCCGGCGAAGCCGTCGAGGTCGGCCAAGAGATGATCCAGGAGCACCTCGTCGGCCTGGGCTGGCCGCGTCCACGCCATGACCAGGAGACTGGCGACGCCGACGACCGCCCGAGCCCGGGCGCCGATCATGGTGTGATCTCCGGTCGCCGGCGACGCTCGTGTGCCCGGGCGAACAAGTCGTATACCGCGGGAAGCACCAGCAGCGTCATCGCCGTCGCGGACACCAGGCCACCGATCACCACGCGGGCGAGCGGACGCTGGATCTCGGCGCCAATGCCGTGAGAGAGCGCCGCGGGAAGGAAGCCGAGAATGGCAACGATGGCGGCGTTCGGGACCTCGGCCTCGATCTCCTCGGCGGCGTGACCGGGCCAGAGCGTAATGACGTCGACCTGGGCGTCGGCGACGTCCGGATACGCCTCGATGGGTAGCCGCTTGAAGGCCACGATGCCGACGCCGACCAGCAACACGGCCACGGCGAGCGTGACGAAGCGCTGGTGAAGCGCGAAGCCGATCAGCCGCGCGATCATGTCCGCGCGGCCACCGCCGAGTGGTCCATGGGCCGCTCCTCAGGGCGTCACCGTTGTTGCGACAGGCATTCGCGGACGGGCACTGAGCGCGGGCGTGCGTGCGCGTGGCAAGCGGGCAAATCAGCGCGCAGGCCGGCTTCGAGTGCTAACGAGCCGCGGTTACGGGCGGGAGGTCAGGCGAGCGGAGGAGCGCGACTGGGAGCGGATGCGACGGAAACGGAGGTCGGAACCGAAATCGCGACTGACGGGACGACACCGACGACCAGCGCCACCACGCGGGGGGACCACGCGAGGCTGGGCTGAATGCCTCCGAGACCGCTCGTGATAAACAGGACGACATCGTCAAAGTCGGCGTTGTCGTACAGCCCGGCGATCCACGTCGGGTCGGGTGGGCTGGCATACGCCGCCGGCATCAGCGCCAGCGCCGTCATGATGAGGAGGAGACCCAGAATGCGTCGACCCATCACGTTCTGAAGATTATCTCGCGCTCGCCCTGCGCTGCAAGATCATTCACTTCGGTGGGGTCTTTGCACTATGTCGCTGCGACGCTCGGGGTTGTCGCGAGATCCCTTGGGGCCCCGCACGCAGGCGCAGAATCCGCTGGACCTCGACGCGCGGCGCCGTGAGGTGCGACGGACGCTGGCGGCGGCGATCGAGCAGGCCGAGCACAGGATCGCGTTCATATCGCGCTCGCCAGCGCCGCAGCGAACGCGGATGAATGCCCAAGATATCGGCCGCCTGCACCCACGTCAGACTGCCCGCCAACGCGCGCATGATCACCTGCTGGTAGGTCATCGCCCGCTCCACCGCGGCGGCGGCGAACGCCATCAAGCACCTCCTTGGTTGCTGATGGACATACGACGAGCCGCTCGAGGAGCGGACACTTCGCTTGCACTCGGGAGCGGACAGATCATGTGCTCCCTTCAGCCGAAGTCGGGCGCCTTGACCCTCCCCGCCTGATGCCCTAGAGTCCGGGCGTCGTACCGCCGCCGCCGGGGAGGCGCCCCAATGAGCCTCGCGCTGGTCATGCTGCTGCTTGCCGACCTCGCTGTCGGCGGCTTACCGCACAACCATCACAAACCCCGGCTTGCGGGCTACGAACTAGGAGGTTCGGAATGAAGATCGTCGTTATCGGCGGCACCGGCCTGATCGGCTCGAAGACCGTCGCCATTCTGCGCCAGGGCGGCCACGAGGTCGTCGCCGCCTCGCCCAATACCGGCGTCAACAGCATCACCGGCGAGGGCCTCAAAGAGGCCATGGCCGGCACGCAGCTGGTGATCGACCTCGCCAACTCGCCTTCATTTGAAGACAAGGCGGTGCTGGAATTCTTCGAGACCTCCGGCCGCAACCTTCTCGCGGCGGAGGCCGCAGCCGGCGTCCGGCACCATGTCGCGCTCTCCATCGTCGGAACCGACCGGACGCCCGACAATGGCTATTTCCGCGCCAAGGTCGCCCAAGAGAAACTGATCGAGAAATCCGGCATCCCCTACACCATCATCCGCTCGACCCAGTTCCTGGAATTCCTCGGCGGCATCGCCGCTTCAAGTGCGGATGGAAAGATCGTCAGGCTTTCGCCCGGCCT
>QHTB01000007.1 GCA_003220615.1 Candidatus Rokuibacteriota bacterium | reverse complement strand
CGTGGCGCCCGGAGAGTACGAGGAGACTTCGGATGGACGCGCCGATGCCCACGAGGGCGACATGCCGAGCGGAAGCAGGATCTCCACGCGGTGCTCGCGCGCCATCTCGACGTACTGGTCGAGCGCGTCGAAGCGCCACTCACCGGGGCTCGGCTCGAGGTTCGGCCACGCCACTCGCGCGTCCCACAGCCGCCACGCACCGAATGCCGCCGGCCAGCTGCCCAACGCGCCGGCGCGATGGATGTGCAGGCCCCAGTACTCGCGAGGCACGGGCCCGCTGGCTCCCGTGAAGGTCGCAGGCTGGCCCTGACCGACCGCCGAGCCCACCATGAGCGCGAGAGCCACCAGGACGATTCGCACGAGGGCCCGTTTACCGCGCACAGGCGTACTCGATGGCGGCGCGGAAGCCGGAGACCATCGTCTCCGTCGTCCATTCGCCGATGGTGTGCAAGGCGCTGTCTCCCAGGCGACGGCGCACGGTGTCGTCACCGACGATCGTGTTCAGAGCCGCACCGAGAGCGGCCGCATCGCGCTCGGGAACGACGAACCCGTTGACGCCGTCCTGGACCAGCCCACCCGCGGCCGCCCCGACCGCGTCGGTGGCGATCACGGGGACACCCTGGTTGAACGCCTCGTTGACGACGAGTCCCCACGGTTCTTTCTCTTGCTGGGTCGTGATTGAGGGCAGCACCGCGACATTGGCCAGCGCGTAATACGCTGGCGTTAGATCAGCGGACACGTGACCCGTGAAGCGAACCCTCGCCCCGAGGCCCAGGCTCTCGGCCAGCGCGCGAAGCTCGGCGCCCTCTTCGCCTTCGCCGGCGAGGACGAGAACCGCACGTGGGTCGGTGACGGCGCGGAAGCCATGGAGCAGATGGCGGAGGCCCTTGGCCCGGGTCAGCCGCCCGACGTAGAGGACCACCGGCTGATCCGCCTCGATACCGAGCCGGGAGCGCAGGGCGCAGCGCTCGGCGTCGTCGACGTGCCGTCGATACAGCGCGTTGTCGACGGCCTGGCGGGCCAGGAAGATCCGCGGAGCCGCGACGCCTTCGCCTTCCAGATAGCGCCGCACGTGGTCGCCGTACACGACCACGGCATCAGCGTTCCGATACATGTGCTGGACGATCGGGAATCCGAGCCGGTGGAATTTGGTATTGATCCGCGTCCAGATCCCGGTCCACAGCACGAAGGGCTTACCCGTCATGCGCGCGATCGCGTAGGTCACGGGCAGGGCAAAACGGCCGTTGATGCACTTGACGAAAACGTCGTAGTGGCCCGCGAGCAGGGTCGCCGGGAGCTGGGCCGAGACTCTCGTATTGCCGATGCGGGCGCCGGGAACGTATATGTGCCGGAACGCCCCGCGCTTCACGCCGTGCTCCTTGCGCCAGTACCATTCGCCGCCGTCGGAGAAGAAGTAGTAGTCGACGTCGTAATCGCGGGCCAACAGCTCGAACGGCTTGATCCGGTAGTGCGAGCAAAAGTTCGTCACGAAAGCGACGCGCCGCCGCGCTTGGCCCGGCACGGGCCGACCAACCGTGGCCACGCTCTCGAGCTCTTCCATCGCCGGGCATGCGCTCGTCGCCATCACTACGCTCCGTGGACCTGCCGGTATTCGTCGTAGCCGTACCCGAGCACGCCGGTGAGCATGCCGAGGCCGAGGCACACGCGCGACGACGCCTCCACGAGGCCACCGATGCCGTAAGCCGGCGCCAGCGCCAGGAGCGCGACGCCCTGGGCCACCCTGGCCGCGCCCTTCAGACCGCGGATCACGCGCACGCGCGCCCCGGGGCGGACGTCGAGCTCGCAGCGGGCGAACCCGTTTCCACCCCGGTAGGCCCGCTGGAGCAGCCACCTCACGTTGAGCCGCGTCTTCGGCACCCGCTCGTCGACGACAGCCTCGTCGGCCCACACCATGCGGGCGCCGAGCCGCTTCAGGCGCATGAAGAGGTGCGTGTCTTCGGCTCCGCTCAGCGCGAACTGGGGGGAGAAGGGGCCCGACTGCTCGGTCAGCAAGCCGGACCGCACCAGCGCGTTGCCGGCGCCGGCGACGGACAGCGGGTGGCCCGTGCGATAGCGAGGCCGCACGAAGAACCGCCCGCGCTCGACCCAGGCGGGTGGCAGCTCGTCGAAGCGCGGGAGCACCGGCCCGGCCACGACGTCGGCGTTCTCACGCGCCTGCACGGACAGCAGCTCGTCGAGCCAGTTCCGCCGGGGCAGCTCGTCGTCGTCGACGAACACCACGAAGTCGCACTCCCGCGCGACGGCCGTCACCCCGCAGTTGCGCGCGTACGAGATTCCCCGGCGCGGCTCCACTCCGTAGCAGAGGGGCCAGCGCGCCCGGACGGCGGCGCGTTCCACGGTGGAGCGGGCCGACTCGTCGGCGTCGTTGTCGATCACGACCACGGCGACGTGCGGCTCGCGCACCTTCCGGAACGTCTGCCGGTCCAGGGCCTTCAGCAGCGTGGCGAGCATGCGCGGGCGGCGATAGGTCGCGATGCAGATGCCGATCCGCGCCGCCGGGGACGGTTTGGTCATGCCGCCATCCGGGAGGCGTCGTTCTTCGCCCGCGTGAGCCACATGCAGGTCACGACGTACAGCATCCAGAAGATGCTGTTGCGGACGAGGATGGTGCTCTCGGCCAGATTGACGACGATGATGAACACGAGATAAACGACCGGCCACAGGGCGTAGATGCTGGTCGACCGCCGGATGAGGAGCGCGGCGCGCCACGCCGCGGTCACGAGGCCGCCCACGAGCAACACGACGCCGACGATGCCGAGCTCGAGCGTGAGGTCGAGGAAGCCGTTGTGCGCGTGCGGGGGCTTCCACTGCAGCGCCGACCACACGGCTGCGGACTCGCCGTCCCAGCCGAGCCAGAATGCACTGTAGCCGTGCCCGAGCCACGGACGACTGGCGATGGCATCCTGAACGGCCGCCCAGAGCGCCGTCCGACCCGTCAACCCGGGGTCCTTACCGACCGCGGCCACCATGACGTCGGCCACGGTGCTGAGCCAGATCCCAGCGCCGATGATGGCCATCAACGCGAACACGGCGGCGGCGACGGCCGGGGCTCGCCGCAGTCTGAAGATCGGCCACAGCGGGATCGTGACGACGACCACCATCGCGGTCAGAAATCCGGCCACCGAGCTGGAGCCCAGGAGAGCCACGGCCGCCAGGGCCAGCACGCCGGCGAGGATCAGGCGGTTCAGCAACACTCCGTGACGGAGCTTGAACAGCAGCACCAGGCACGACAGCGCCATGGCACGGCCGAGCGCGTTTTTGTGAACGAAGATGCCGCGCCACGCTCCGTCATCGATGCTAATCCCATAGCCCGGAAAGAAGAGCGACGCGACCACGCTCAGTATCGCGGCGGCGCTCAGCACCCAGGCCACGAGGCGCAGGAGCTCGTGCGCCGTGTATCGCGACGCGAGATAGATGCCGAAGGCGGTCGTGCCGAACAGCGCAGCGGTACGGCGGAGCGTCACGTCCGGCGCCACCGACCACAGAATAGATGTGGCGGCCAGGCCACAGAGGAGGCCCAGCCACCGCTCCCGGCACAGGAGCCCCACGGTTTCCCTGGTGCGCCGGGCCAGGAGGAGCATCGTGATCGCATACACGGCGATCCAGGTCACCTGCATGACACGGTCGCCTTCCAGATCGTCGACGGCGAGGCTGGCTTCCAGGCCGAGGAGCGGAAGGAGGCCGCCCGTCGCGAGGAAGAGAACGACGACCGCGAAGGCGCGCTCAATCAGGCCGGGGTGGGTGGCGGCGGTGCGCTGGCGCGGGGCGAGGCGCTGCGCGATCGGAGCGTTCAAGGTCAAAGCGTTCATGATCTCCGTCTCAGCACGGCGATCGCGGCCCACGAGGCCACGACGAGAAGGACGTTCGACGCGAGGGCGGCAGCAGCCGCGCCGTACCACGAGTAGCGGGGGATCGCCCACATCGCCATCACGTCGCTGGAAGCCCGCGCCGGTTAGCACGTCGCCCGCCACGTAGTGGAAGGCTCGGAATAGCGGAATCAGGGCGAGCCACTGCACGGCGTGCACCGAGGCTCCGAAGCTTTCGCCGAGGACGAGCGGCAGCACGGGGGCGCCGGTGACCAGGGCCAGTGCGCTGATAAGGCCGTAGAGACCGCCGGCCAGGAGCAACGGCCGGCCAAAAGCCAACGCAGCGCGGAGTCCCGCGGCGCCATGACGGAAGAATCCGGGATAGCTCGCCGACATCAGGGCCAGGACAGGGGTGAACGTGATGTCGACGATTCGCGCAGCGGCCGCGTAGATGCCTGCCGCGTGGACTCCGGAGAAGCGAACGATCAGCATCTTGTCGATGTCTTTTTGGACGGCCTGCATCCACTGACTCAGCGCGAAATAGAGCCCGTCCCTGGTGGCTCGCCCGGACAGTGACAGCGTCAGGGGGAGGCCACCGTGACGGGCGTAGACCACGCACAGCCCGATCGCGGCGGCGACTCCGATGGCCACGACGTAGAACCAGGCCCATGCCACCGGCGTCGGCGACGCCACCAGGGCGTAGAGTCCGACCGCCGCCAGCACCTTCGCCGCGCTCAGACCAGTGTCAAGGCTGGCCGTCACGTCGAGCCGCTGCTGCGCCTGGAACGCCTTCCCGCAGATGTCGGAGAGCTGCGCGAAAACGAGATCGGCGACTCCGACGAGGACGATCAGCAGGACTGCTGTCCCGGGAAGAATGAAGGCCGCCAGCCCGACGAGCAGCCCGATGAGCACCACGCCGGCCATGCCGGTGGTGACCAGCGCGGTGCTCCAGCTGTCCGCCATGGTGGCGGGTTCCCGGCTCACGTTCCTGACGAGGAGATTGCCGGTTCCGAAGCTGCCGAACGGCGCCAGCATTGCCGCGAGGACCGAGACTCCGATGAACTCACCGTAGCCGGCGGCGCCGAGGACCCGAGCCACGATGACGAAGTACGCGGCCTGGAGGGCCATGCGGACGCCGCCGCGCGCGCACATCCACGCCGTGTTGACGGCCAGGCGGTTCGTGCGAGCACGTCGAACCGTGGCTATCGGCGAGACCAGCGCCGACATCGCGGACAGGACGTTAACAGGCACCCGTGCCTCGGAGGGCGGCCGGCAGCGTCCTGAACAGGATCCAAAGGTCGAGCCACAGCGACCAGTTCCGGATGTAGTACGAGTCGCGCGCTTCCTGGCCCGCCATGTCGGCCATCGAGCGCTCGCTCACCTGCCACATCCCGCTGAGCCCTGGGCGCACCTGATGCCGGAACGCGCGGAAGTGGGAGCTGAACTTCGCGAGGTGGTAGTCCGGGAACGGCCGGGGACCGACCAGGCTCATGTCGCCGGTGACGATGTTCCAGAGCTGGGGCAGCTCGTCGATGCTGAACCGGCGCAGCCACCGCCCGACGTACGGGATCACGCGAGGGTCGTTCAGGAGCTTCATGCGCGTGTCCCACTCGAGCCGGGCCTCGGGATGATCCGCCAGGTGGGCGACCAGGCGCTTCTCAGCATCGGGCACCATCGTCCGAAGCTTCCAGACGCGGATCCGTCGGCCGCGCAGCCCCGCCCGCTCCTGGCTGTAGAACGCCGCGCCCGGGCTGACCAGCTTGACGGCGATGGCGGCCACGGCGATCACGGGCGCGCTGACCATGAGGACGGGAAGCGCGAGCAAGATGTCCGCGCACCGCTTCACGAACCGATTCAGCGGACGCAGCAGATTGTTGCGAACCTCGAGGGTCAGGCAGCCGCCGAGCGCGCGTGGCCGCACCCACAGGTGCGCGAGCTCGAAGACGTCGGGCACGGCGACCACGTAGGGGTAGCGCCGCGAGAACTTGCGGGCGACGGCGAGCAGGCGGGGCTGCCGCCGCGACGAGACCGCGATCAGGACGTGCCGAACCGGGTACGGGAAGGGCATCGAGAGCGCCGCGCGCACCGTCCCCAGCACCGGGACGCCCTCGAGGATCTGGCCGATCTTCGACACTCGGTTGTCGAAGGCCGCCACCGGGACATAGCCGGTGCCCGGGTTGGCCTTCATCTCGCGGATCGCCAGCGCGCCGCGCTTGCCGGCGCCGATGACGAGGACGGGACACCCATAGAGCCGGCAGCGGATCAACAGTCCTTTGACGCCATCCCGAGCGATGCCGCCGAGGATGACGACCAGCCCCCACGTTCCGACCACCACGAGGCGCGAGGCCGCGGATTCCTTCAAGACGAAGAAGGCGGCGACCTCTCCGAGTGCGACCGCGACGGTCGTGATGACGGAGGTCCGCAGCTCCTCGGGCGCCGCCAGGCCGTAGCCCGGATAAAGGCCGGCACACGCGCGCGCGAGCAGCCAGGCACCGGCCGCCACCCAGATCAGGATCGGCTGGTGCATCGGGCCGACGAGCGAGTCACGAACGTGTGAGGCCAGCCCGAACGCGGCCAGGAAGACGAGAAGGTCGATGAGCACGAGGCTGGTCGTCGCGACGACCGAGGTCAGTCGACGCCACGCCACGGGCTGCGCGGCGACGCGCAATCCCAGCCAGCGGTCGTAGCGCGGCGACTCGGTGAAGACCAGCGCTGACGTACGGGTCGCGCTCACGACTCTTCCTGCCCGGGAATCACGCCGCCGGCGGCCGTCGGGCCGCTCTGGGCGATGACGAGCGCCAGTGAGAGGTAGATGAGGTTCGACATCACCGGCAGGTTGTAGTTCGGCAGGCTCTGGACGGCGGCGCCGATGAGCGCCACGAGACCGGCGAGGGCCTGGACGCGAGCCGAATACGTCCGGGAACGGCGGCGGCGGCGAAGCAGCATGACGGCGAGCGACACGGCGGTGGCCGCCGCCAGCAGAAAGCCGATCGCGCCGGTCTCGACGAGGAGACCGAGCCAGTCACTCTCGGCGTGCGACATCACGGCCGGGGCTCGGAGCGTGCGGAATCGCGGAAAGGCGACGGCGAACGATCCGAGGCCGGAGCCGACGACGCGCGCCTCGCTCCACCACATCGCCACCGCATCCGGCCACACGCGAAGACGGAAGCCTTCGTCGGGGCGTTCGATCTCGGTCAGGAGGCGCTCGATGGTGCCGTAGAGGACGTCCCCACCGATCCACGCTCCCGCCATGATGATGAGCACGGCCGAGATCGCGATCTTGATCCAGCGCGCACGCCCGGCCCGTCCGCCGCCTCCGAGGCCGAGAATCGCCAGCAGGACGGCGCCCAGCGTGACGATCGCGCCGCGCGAGCCGCTGGCCAGCGCGGCGCCGGCCATGATGAGGATGAGGAACGGAATCAGGCTGCGGGCGCTCGAATCCTTCGAGTTCCAGCGACGGAAGCGCGCGGCCCATCCCTGCACGGCGGTGCGCTGGGTCGCGTCACGGCGCCGGGTCAGGAGCACCACGAGCGCCACCGGGAGCACGGCGACGACCAGTCCGGCGAAGTGGGCGCGGTTCGTGAACGGCCCGAACGTGTAGACCGCCGTTCCGGGCGCTTCGGGACCGATCCAGTAGAAGCGGCCGTTCCACGTCACGCGCTGGACGACTCCAAAGATGGAGATGATCGTGCCGGCCGCGATCATCGCCCACGAGGCGCGACGAAACTGCGAGCGGCTGCGATACGTGTTGGCGCAGACGAGGAAGAACGCGGCCACCGCGCCGAGCTTGAGCGCCAGTCGCCGGGTCGAGCCGGGGTCGAGCGACCAGCCGGGAAGCGTGGCCTGGACCGCGAGCAGCCCGAGGAACAGCGCGGCCGGAAGCCAGCCGGCGGGCAGCTCGAACCGAAGCTCCCAGTTACGCAGATTGCCGATGAGCCAGGTGACGACCATGCCCAGGATGACGATCTCGGCGACCGCCTCCGACCACGGCTCCACCGTGCCGAAGGCAAAGGGCGTGAACACGATCAGGAACAGCACGCACGCCTCGACGATGCGGTCGTGGACGGTCGAGGTCGTCACTGGAGGGTCACCTCGTCGAGCCACACCTTGCCGCTCAGGTTTCCTTCCGGATCCACGGCCGGCTCGCGGCGGACCTTCAGCATCACCAGACTCGTGTTGGCCGGGATGGTGACGGGCGTTTCGAGGCGGACCCAGTCACCCGTGGTGCCGCTGACGGTCTGCGTTTCGGCCAGGGACTGCTCCAGCGTTCCGGGCACGACGACCTGGATCTTGATTCCCGAGTGCGTGACGAAATCGGTCGCCTTGGCCAGCGCGCGCAGGCGATAGGACCGGCCGGGCTCGACGGCCACGAGCTGCGTCACTCCGTCGAAGTCGAGCGTCGGGAACGAGTTGAAGGTCAGCCGCAACGAACGGCTGCCGGCCGCAGCGACGAAGCGGTCGATCGCCACCTCGACGCCCCACGTCTTCTGGATGCGCCAGTCCAGCCCCCATCCGAGGAGACGCTCGGTTTCGAATCCACCGTTCCACACCGCGTTGCTATCGGACGTCGTGCTGCCGTCGGTCACGAAGGAGAGCCACGCGGCTCGCGCCAGGGCTCCGGCGCCCTGATCGAGGGTCACGGCCACGTACTGCTTGAGCATCTCGTCGGGGAGCGGCGGCTCGAGCTGGATGCGCTGGCGCCACGCGATCCCGGCCAGCGTCATGTCCTTCTGCCGCAACGCGGCCAGCATGACGTTGGTGAGGCCGTCAACGTCGGTCTGCAGCAGGCTCGCCGGATCCTCGCCTGGGCGCAGGAGCGTCCGGGCGAGCTGGAAGGCGGCGTCGCGCTGGGCGGGATCGACGCCCAGGACGTACTTGAAATGATCGAGGCCGGTGGCCCGCTCGCCCCAGCCGAGGGCGAGCAGCGCGGCCTCCCATCGAATCGACACGTTGTGCGGATCGAGCTGCACCGCACCATCGATCGCGGACCGAGCCGCCGCCCGGTCCCCCTGCTTTTCCGACAGCAGCGCTTGCAGCAGCCGCGGATAGGAGTCGGTCGGCCGCAGGCGAATGGCTTCTGCATACTGAGCCCGGGCCCGATCGATGTCGGCGGGAACGCGGGCCGCATAGGCATGCCCGAGCCTGATGTGGAGGTCGGCATTCTGCGGATCCCAGGCGATCGCGCGTTCGAGACCGGGAATCTTGTCGCCCCGCCCGTCGTACCAGGCGATCGCCGGACTGGCGAGCTGGACGGCCAGCCAGCCGGCGATCACCAGGGTCAGGACAAAGACGACCCCGCGGCTCACTCGCGACTCCAGCGGCAGGAGAACCAGCCGCTGGTCGACCGCGTTATACGCGTTCGGCGAGTCGAGAGTCATCGGGCCGGAGGTAATAGCTGTCGTAGTAGCCGTAGCTGTTGGCTTGGAGGTCGACGTCGTTGAGGATGACCCCAAGCAAGCGAGCGCGCACGGCAATGAGACTGCGGATGGCCCGCTGCGCAGCATCGCGACTCGCGCGGCCGTGGCGAAGGACGAGCACCGTACCTTCGAGCTGGCCGGCCAGGATCATCGCGTCGCTGACGCCGAACATCGGGCCCGTGTCGAAAATCCGGCCCGCCGGAATGACGAAGAGATTGGGAATCCCGCTCGGGACGATGACCTGGTCCAGATCGGCCTGGCCGGTCAGGTACGTCGAGAGTCCGGGGGTCTGCTCGACGCTCAGGACCCGGTGCACCATCGGCCGCCGCATGTCGGCGTCGACCAGGAGCACGGGGCTGCCACCGAGCTGGGACAGCGTGATCGCCAGGTTGGTGACCAGCGAGGTCTTGCCGTCTTCCGGCTGCAGCGACGTCATCATCAACGTCTTCGGCGGCCGCTCGGGCGTCGAGTACAGAATGGAGGTGCGCAGGTTGCGGAACGCCTCCGCGAAGACCGACGGCAGCTCGGAGTGAGACACCAGCGCGAAGGGGGTGGAGGCGCCGGGACCGGCCTCCAGGGCCTTACGGCGCGCCAGCATGCGCTCGAACGCAGCGCGGGACGGCACGACGCCGAGGGCGGGAACGCGGAGGACCGACTCCACTTCTTTCGTGTCCTTGATGTTCGTGTCGAGGTACTCGAACAGGAAGGCGAGACCGATGCCGCCGGCGAGCCCGGCGACGCAGGCGATCAAGAGGTTGAGCCCCTTGCGCGGCCGTGACGGGCCAGCCGGAATCTCGGCCGGGTCCACCACGGAGATGTTCGACGTGAGGAGCGCCGCGGACACCTGCGTCTCACGCAGACGCCCGAGGAGCGACGAGTAGAGATCGCGGCTGGTATCCACCTCGCGGCGGAGCAGGTTGTACTGCGCCATGTTCTCGGCCAGGCCGCGGGCCAGTGTGCTCTGCTTGGTCAGCGACGCTTCCAGCGACTTTTCGGCGCGGACCGACGCTTCGAAGTCCACTTTCAAGCTGGCCAGGGTGCGGTCGGTCTCGGTGCGGAGCTGGCGCCGGTTCTCCTCGATCTTCTCCTTGAGCGCCAGCATCTTCGGGTAGTCGGGCTTGAACGTCTGACTCAGTCTCCGGTACTCACCTTCCAGGGTGGCCCCTTCGGTCTTGAGCTGGGCGATCAGGGGACTCTGCAGCACGGCGGGCAGCGTGAAGGCATCCTGCACTGACGCCTGCGTGAGGAGGCTCTCTTTCGCCATGCGGTCGGAGCGGGCCCTGAGGAACGCTTCCGACATTATTGAGAGCTGCTGGGTGATGATGTCCTGCGGGTTTCCGTTCCGGTCCGCCGTCACGAAGATGATGCCGTTGGCGTTCAAGAAGTTGCTGAGCTGGGTCTCGGACTCGCCCAGCTTGCCGCGCGCCTCCTCGAGCTGCTTGGCGAGGAACTGGGTGGCGTAACGAGTCGCCTCCACCATCCGGTCCATCTGCTGGGCGATGAAGGCATCGGCCAGGGTATTGGCGGTCCGGGCCGCGAGATCCGGGAAATGGCTATCGAAGGAGACGTACACCAGTCGAGCGTTGCGCACAGGCTCGACCGTGACACGCTTGAGGAACGTGTCGGTCAAGGGCGACGCGACCATCAGGTCCTCGGTCGCCTCCGGCGCGGCCGGCGGCGGCACCGGGATCCAGCGCACGAGCTGCTCGCGGAGCCAGTTCTCGCCGCGGGCCACCCACCCGTCCTGATCCTGCTCGAACTCCTGGTGCTGATCGAGCTGGAGCAGGCCGATGACCCGGTTGGCCAGGCTGCGCGACTGGAGGATCTTGTACTGGGTCTGATAGTAGTCCTGCTGGTTGTCGGCTTCCTTGACCACTTCTTCGAACTTGACGACCCGCGGCGGTTCCTTCTCGATCCGCAGGCTGACCGTCCCGGTGAAGACCGGGCGGACCGTGAACGTATAGAGCGTCGCGGCCAGCAGCGTACCCAGGAAGACGCAGAGGATGGTCCACCGGCGGCGCGACACCACCTGCCAGTAGTCCCAGAAGTGCGTCTCCTTTTCGACCGGCACGCCGTACAGCGTCTGAGGCTCGGGCAGCATCGGCAGACGGCCCTGTACCACTTCGAGGCCCGCCTGGGCAGGCGGCAAAGCCCGGGGATCGCGAGTCGGATCGTTGAAGGTGCTCATCGCGGCAAGCTCATCCCGATGCCGAACTTGAAGAAGTCACGGACGCCGTACAGCACGGCTTTCCCGGCCGACTTGCCGACGATAACGACGTCGTTCGCCTGCAGCTCGGGTCCCGACTGGCCGTTTTCGAAATCGTTCATGCTGTACTTCGTGACCTCCTTGGTACCGTCCGGGCGCGACCGGTAGAGCCTCACGTCGTCCCAGTCGGCTGCCGGGCTTACCCCGCCCGCCGCCATCGCGGCCTGGTCGAGCGTGGTCCGCCCCTTCAGCGGAAACGGTCCTGGCTTCTGCACTTCGCCGCCGACGTAGAAGGTGCCCGCGCGGGGGACTTCGACGACGTCGCCGGCCTGCAGCGGCAGGTTCAGCTCCTGCCGGCCCGACGCCAGCGTCGCGAGATCGATAACGGTCATGCCTTGCTCCACCTCTGCGCCCTTGGATCCCGTAGCCGAGTTGGCCGCCACGCGACGGACGACGTAGACGACGGAGCCGGCGTCCTCGGTGATGCCACCAGCCAGGCCGAGCGCATCGGCCAGGCGCACTTCACCGGACATGGGAAACACGCCGCCCTGCTTCACGGCGCCGATCACTGAAACGCGCTGGCTCTTGTGCTCGTGGACGAACACGGAAACCTGCGGGTCGTGCATGAACTTGGTCTTCAGATGGTTGCTGATCTGGGACTGGAGCTCGAGCGCGGTGGCCCCGCTGGCCGGAAACGAACCGACCAGCGGCAGGGTCACCTGTCCGCTGTTAGGAATGCGGACCTTGATCTGAGAGAGCTCCGGAGCGTCGAAGACCGAGATCTCGATGAGGTCCCCCGGGCCGAGCCTGGGATCGGGGGTCTCATCGTCGGGGCGGGCCAGCGCCCGGAGCTTCTGATTCACGTCCGCCGCCGATGAACTCGGCTGAGCCCGGCCCACGTTGCCCGCTGCCGAAGCCACCGGCCCTTCGGCGGGGATCGCGGGCGTGGTCGTGGTGCCGATGAAATCTCCGGGGTCGGGCTGGCGCTGCGCGCTGCTGCACGAGACCAGCGCGAGCCCGGCCACCGCCGTTACCGCACAGACTGACAATCTGCGCATATCTCCTCCCAATGTCCTGCGAGCCAGATCGCTAATCAGAGCCGGTGGTCAATGACGCGCGCGATTTACCGCGGCGCCAGCGGAGTCGCGGGACGCGGGAGCGGCGGAGCCGCCGACGCACCACTCCGGCTGCCACCACCGCCGCCACCACTCATACCCAACGCCGCACCGGCACCGCCGACGATGGCGACCGCACCGAGGCCAAGAGCGGCCCGCGAGGAGATGGACGAGCCCGGAAGCGGGGCGCCGGCCGCGCGGTCGCGATGGTCGTAGCCGTTGTCGTTTTCGGGGTGGTACGGGTTCTGGCCGAAGTTGGTCTGAGCGAAGAAGACGGGGCCGGAGAGAAAGCCGACGTAGCTGCCACTGACGTCGAAGAGCGGCGTCGCATCGTCGCGCTGATCCGTGTCCTGGATCGAATTCATGGCCAGCCGCACCAGCTTGGGCGAGAACGGCTGGGTGAGATCGGCGGTGAAGCCGGGATGGATCGCGAGACCACCGTCGGGCGCGATGTAGCCCACGCTCTCGCCGGACGGCGAGAAGACCGCCTTGGCTCCGGCGGGCGGCGCGATCGGGCCGTCAACGGCGAACAGCGGGCCGGAGCCCGTCGGGCGCTTCGGGATGAAAACGGGATCGACGCTGGCCACCATGGTCTGGCCCCCGGGCGTCGTCGGGTGAACGTTGAGGCGCCCCTCGGCCATCTTCAGGCCCATGACGCCGCCGCCGGTGAGGAAGAGCTCGCCGGACACCGGGCCGGCCTCGGCAGACTCGAGACGGGCGACCGGAGTCACGATCTGGAGCTTCGACTGGGGGTGGAGGTTGAAGTTCACGCGTCCGTACGTCACGGACACGCGAGGATCACCACTCACCTGCTCGAACTGGACGGCGCTGAACGGAAGCACCTCGATCCGGCTGCCGTCCTTCAGCTCGATGGCGGCCGCCCCGCCGGACGACCGAACTTCGGTGCCCGAGAAGACCGGCAGCGCGTTGCCCTTCAGATCCAGCCACGTCGTGCCCTTGTCGAGCGTCGCCTTCACGCCCCTGGCCGCGCGGGCCGTTCCGAGTGGCGCCGATCCACCCCAGGCATGGAACGGGGCAAGGAACGTCGCGACGAGTATCAAGACTGTGAATCGCTGCCACATCAAATGCCGCATAAGAAGGCTCCCCCTTTTTTCGCGCACGTTGCGAGCCCCACAGGGCGCGGAACGGTTTCTCCTACGTCGCGAAACTGTAAGGTCTGGCGACAGGAGCCAGCAATATGCCTGGGGATAGGCGTTCCTCTATCGTTCGATATAGCGAGGAAAGTGCGGTCGGAAGGGGGGAGCGACCGCGGTCAGGAGCGAGCCGCGGGGAATTCGGCCCGCCCAACAACTCCCCGATGCGCCGGGCGATCGCCCAGCGATTCGTCAGTCCTGCGACGTTCTCCCTGTCCCGGTGACTTCCAGGAGGCGCGCGTTGACGGCGTCGCGGGACACGAGCGTCCGCTCGTTGATCCCGTCCCATGCCGGAAAGAAATCACTGCCGCCGTCGCGCTTGCGGCGCTTCATCGCGGTGATCGTCTCGTAGCAGCCGGACATGTTGAAGTGCTCGGAGCAGCCCAGCAGATGGTAGATCTCGTGACGCACGACGCTCGTCGGTGACATGAAGAGCTGATTCACGCTAGCCCGCTGAACGACGGCATAGCCGTGCGTGCTCGTGTTGTCGTCGACGGCGCCGAGCACCTCCGGGAGTCCGAGCAGGCCCCAGACCACGTCACCGACGTGTCGCCCGATGAGCGCGAAGACCCGATCACACTGCGGGTGGAGCGGGTGCTGCAGCAAAGCGTCCAGGATGCCCTGCATCGTGTACGCGGGCCGTCGCCAGGGCACGACGCTCACGACCTCGATGTTCAGGCCGTACAGGGCGCCTTCCTCGCGCCACGCGTCGTTCATGAGCTGGCGCGCGGCCCGCTCGGTGATCCCCTCGTCGACCAGGAGACAGAACGACAGACGTTCGGCGGGGCCGAAGTCGATATCGCTCCGGGCCAGGACGTTGTGGGATCCCATGCTGGTGCAGGCCGTCATCGCGATGATCCAGAGCGCGAGCAGCCACAGCGGAAGTGATAACCATGCACGAACCATGGACGTCCTCACGGCAGGCCTTCAGCGAAGGCAGGCTCGAAGAGAGAAGACGTTCGACGAGGCACGCGCCGCACGGTCGTGCGGCACGATGGCCGTTCCCAGGCGCCGGGGTGCTGACGGAATCGCTTTTCCATGATGGGCTTGCGCGTCCCCCGGCTGGACACACACGCGTGACCGACGGTAGTGCAAACACTTCACCACACCCAAAACGTTTGCGCGGCCGCAGGTTACGAGGGAGGGGTTATAGAAGCGCCGGCGAAAGTGTCAGCTTCGCCGACTCGCCGCTCACGGAGCTCGATTCGGCCGCGCAGCGACGTGCCTCGAGTGATCGATCGTGCGGTGGTGAATGCGACGCCGCGCCGTCCGCCGTCTCGCTCACGACGACGAACGGCGCGCGCGGCTTCGATGCTGCGCCATCGGTCACGGCGGCCCAACACCGGCGGAACACTGCTCGGGCCTGCAAATAAATCCGGATGCCGCGGTATGAGAGCGCGCCGTTCACCGGGGGCACGGGTCCGGTGAACGGCGCCATCCGCTCTTCGCGGACGGACGCGGGTGTCTCGCGACAGCTCCTCCGGCGTCGCCACGAGCTAGTGCAAAAAGCTCACCAAATCTAGCGCAAAAAGCTCACCGAATCGTAATCGATTGATGTGGGCCGCGTACGCGCGCGCCGTACCTCGGAGACGTCGAGGACGTAAGCGGCGTCGACACCATGCCCGTCGAGCTTGACGGGACCTGGCAGGGAGCCTCCTCCCGCGTTCAGCGCCGCAGCAATCCGAGTGCTGCGAGCGCGCAGACGATCGCCGCCAGGGTGACGAGGGCGCTGAGGATCAAGTCGCTCGGGTGCCAGTGGCGCATGGCCGTCGTCTACTCGGTTGGGATCTCCCGCAGGGTCGTCGCTCGAGTCTGCTCGAGCTCGAGCTGCAGGAAGGCGAGACGGTTCCGCAGCTCGATGATCTCCTCGCGGGCGCGCACCAGCTCCGAAGCCAGCCGACGATTGTCGGCGAGCACGGCGGCGGCATCGAACACGGGTCTCATCGCGCCGTGAACCGCGGCGCCGAGGTATCGTGCGTCGTCATCGTGGGCCTCCACAGATCATCCTTCGGGCGCGGTGGCGCCGAACGGACGTCGGGTGCTCTGCTGTCCCTATGGTTCGCGAACGAAGGAGACGTTCTAGGCGAGTGGAGGAGCGCGACCGAAAACCGACGACAGCGGACGCAGGGGTCGCGACTCGGTGGGCATGGGCGTCGAGAGCCCGAGGACGAACGCGACCGGGCGCAATGACGGGATGATGTTGGATTGGATTGCGCCGAGCTTGCTGGTGATCAGGAGGATGACGTCGTCGAAATCAGCGTTGTCATAGAGGCCGGGAATCCACGACGGATCTGGCGGCGTGGCATGGGCGACCGGCGCGAGTCCCAGCACGACCACGATCAGACCCAGGGCAACGAGCCGGTGCAGGATCACGATGCCGGCACAATACGTCCACAGGGTGAGGAGCGTCAAGCGATGCGGCGGAATCGTCCGCGGGTCATGCTCAGCGCGATGGAAAAAATTTGCCCGATCGCCCCAACGAGCGGTCATCGTCGCAAGCGCGTGATGAGGAATATCGGCGCGACTGAGGCACAGGGTCGCTCGTGACGATGCTCAGCGAAGACGCACATCATGCTCCTCGACCGCGAGGTCTCTGCATCCCCGCGAGCTCCCGCT
>QHTB01000006.1 GCA_003220615.1 Candidatus Rokuibacteriota bacterium | reverse complement strand
CGCAGGATGCAACCGCGTCGCGTCCTTGAACGAAGGAGCCTGGGCGTCCGGCGTGTGCAGTGCCCGCCACGCGCCTTCCTGCACGGCCGGGCGCAGGCCGGCGTTACGCGACGCGTGCCGTTGTCGGAACGACGGAAAGACGCTCTTCGATCTGGACGTCCGAGCGAACACGCGCAGCCTCGTCACGCACAATGCGGAGAACCGCGTCCTTCGCCTCGGGAGTCGGCACTCGTCCCATCATCTCGATGGTCGCCGGCGTGCCCTTCCACATTGGGACGTGGACCGTCGGCGTCAACGGCA
This sequence comes from Candidatus Rokuibacteriota bacterium, assembly GCA_003220615.1. Taxonomy (GTDB): domain Bacteria; phylum Methylomirabilota; class Methylomirabilia; order Rokubacteriales; family CSP1-6; genus 40CM-68-15. The sequence continues at coordinate 8,201 of QHTB01000006.1, read as the reverse complement.
GGCCGGCGAGTGATGGCTCACGCAAGAGCGCGTCGGAGAGCTGGGCCTGGAGCTGCACCGCTTCCGACTCCCGCTTCTGCTTGAGATCGAACACCTTCACCACGACACCGATGATCACGAGCAGGCCCACGACCAGCCCGATCGCGGCGATCGCGGCGCCTCCGCCTTCGGCTGCCGGCTGCGGCGTCGCCGGCGGCATCACCGGGTTCGGCGTGGTCTGGGCCCATGCGTGACTGTTCACCACCCACCATGCGATGGCGACCAGCAGCGCCGACCTGAACGTCCCCGTTCGCGCTGAGTTCATTGGCGCACCTCCCATCGGCCCATGCCAGGCTCGTCCAGGACTCTGACAATCGGTCGCCTCCGCCGCGGTCATGCCGCTCTTCCGGCGAACCCGTTTGGCGGCCGGCCCGACGCCCTTCCTCGACGAACGCAGGCAGTCCGCGATCTACAGGGCGCGGACGACGTTTTGCTCGACGAGTAGGATGTCACCCCGCGCGTGGATCGCGCCGACGACCTCCGGAACATCTGATCGACGACCGAGCGACTGCTCGTCGAGGAGGAGCCGACGCGGCCGCGCCATCAAGGCTTACATCATGGCACGCCGAAGAGCTTGGCCGACTCGTTGAGCCGGCGCTAAACTTCGTCGGGGTGCAGAGACGCGCCCATGACAAGGAGCCGCGCATGACGCGAGGGGAAACAGCCTCCCGGTGGATGCTGGTTGCTGGATTGACTGTCGCGCTCACTGCCTCTAGCGGCAGAGGATATGCCGAGGCGGCTGAGCCGACTCCGGGCGCGTGGACGGGCGGTGCGGCGCTCGGGTTCCTGGGCAACACCGACGACCGAACCGCGTTCGCCATGAACTTGAACGTCGAGAGGTTCCTCAACCGTAGCTTCTCGGTCGGGCCCTTGCTGCAGTTCGGCGTCACCGGCAATCTGACCCAGATCGGGGTGTCCGGTCAGGTGAAGTACTGGCTGAATCTTTCCAAGGCCCTCAAGCTGACGGCTCAAGGCGGTCTCGGATTCATGCACACCGACGTTCCTGGAAGCGGCACGTCATTACTGGTCCCCCTCGGTGTGGGCTTCGACTACGCGCTGAACCGGAACGTCAGCGCGACGGCGACCTTCGACGGGCATCCCCGGCGCGACCGGCATGCTGCTCCGGGAGGTCAGCCAGCTACGCAGGCGCTGGCTTCGGTGTCGGCGCCGGGGAGCCGCAGTAGGCAGGGAAGATGTGGCGCATCGGTTACCCACGCCGGCAGAGATCGCAAGGATGACGCTGATCGAAGCGTTGCGCAAGTTCGGCTGCGTCGAGGGCGGGACGGTCAGGCTCGAAGTTCGCTCGGCCCAGAATGATCTCGACAGCCTCCAGCAGCCTGCCGGGTCACCGGGGCAGGTTCGCGGGGCATGTGATGACCGCGACCAGACGCCTCACCGTTGATCTGGGCACCATCATGGCCGTGATGCCGGGATTGCAGTGCCCAGGAAGCCCCAAGAGCAAGCGACGGCCGTTGTCGTCAAGGCGTTGGAGTTCGACGAACTCCTGCATGGAGACGTCGAGCGTCAGAAGACCGTCTGAGTAACGAGCGCTCTTGAGCCGCTCCGCCAGCCCTGGCTGGCCACTGCTGGCGGTGATCTCAAAGGGCGAGTCATCGGCACCAGTCGCTTCGCCATTCTTGCCGGACTGCTCTTCAAGGACTAGCTCGAGGGCCTGATCTATCTGGCGCTGATGCCCTGACTCACCGAAGGCGAACGCGACCCCGGCGGCGACGATCACGAGGAGGCCGAAGAGCGCGCCCAGATGAACCGGAGAGGGACGGCGTCGCGGGACGCACTTTTTCCGGTGGCAGCGATCGCAGTGCCCATTCCCCTTGTCGAGGCGCCACATGGTGGTGCCACGGCAGCGCCGGCACGCCGCGACCGTGTGAATGACGAGCATCGTTCATTTCCCTTCCGCGGCACGTCGGTTCGCAGCGCTGGACCGTCGTCGGGGGCGCGGCGCGCGGCCTGCGTCGTTCAGGGTGCGATGGAGCAGCTCGCACCAGAGGCGATTGGTCTCGGCCTCGGCCTCGGGCAGAGCACTCAGACCGTCTCGGCCGAGTGTCGTTCGTCGATCGTCCATGCCGTCGGACCGCGGTCGATGCTCGTTGCACCAATGGACGGTCAGGATTTCTCTCAGCGGGTCGCGCTCCAGGTCGCAGCCGGGACAGTACAAGGACGTCAGAAAAGCCGTGTGGGCGATTTCGTCCGCCGCATCAGGCGGCTGTGGGCTTGGTCTACGAGACAACGCGCAGCGCCATCGCGAACACCAGCGCTAGGAACACGGCGAGCCCTGCTGGAATGAGGTTCTCCTCTTTCATCGCTCCGTACCGTCCCTCCCAGAGCGAGCCGCCAGCCGATACCCGACCATCGACGATACGACCAGCACTGCCAACGCGATTCCGAGGTACCGTTTCATAGCGACAACCATCCTTTCCTCGGTCGAATGCCCGCGCGTGAGCACGTCAAGACTTCGTGGCCGGTGATTCCTCACTCACCTCCCCTCTGCACGTAGTTCTTCACAAACTCCTCAGCGTTCTCTTCCAGGATGTCGTCGATCTCGTCGAGGAGCTTGTCGATGTCTTCCTTGATCTTCGTGCCCTTCTTGGCGAGCTCCGCACTGCCGCTACCGCCTTCGCCCCCCTCGGCGGGTTTGCTGGGCCGCGTTTCCTTGTTCTTCTGTTGCTCAGGCATATGACTCTCCGTGCCGAGCGCATTCAGTTGGACCCGCGAAAGACAGCGTCACCGCCTCCGGCGAACGATTCCATCGCATCTCCGCTTCGCCTTACCGAGCCCGTATGTCGTCACCGGCACCGCGACGACAAATCGACCTCCACCTTCCTCCACGCGGACCACCTTGCCCACACCGGCAATCCGCCACGATGTAACCAGCAAAGTCGCGGAACAGCCGGCGTACCCGAACCAAGGGCTAATCATCATGCTCATGCTGGGGAATGCCGGCAGCGAACCAAGCCCGACCGTTCGCGTTACGGATGAGGAGAACCGGACTGGCGCATCCATTTGGCGCCGGTGACAGGTGGTCGTCGATCCTGAAATCGCCATTTGCCGCCAGCGGGACGGCGGTGTCCGTGTTCCGCTCTACAAAGGGAGACGCGGCTTCACAAATCAGCGTGGCGAAGACCCTCGCCCCAGCGTTCGTGCTGATGCCGTTGCCCCCGGCCAAAAGCAGGCCCTTGCCTTCGACCTTAATGTGCCCGTCCGTCTTAACGTCGGCCCTCAGATCGGCGATCACCCAGAGCTGGCCCGCAGGGTTGACGCCGCGGACCACGTTCCTGGTGACGTTGGGAAAGCTTCCATCGGCGTTCGCGGCTCCCGAAACGTTCGAGACCGGGTGGACACCGATCCCGGCCTCGAATCTGACCAGAGAGTTCCCGGAGTCCTTAGAATCCTTCGCTACTAGGGCGACGGGAAGGAGAACAACTACCAGAGTGGCAAGCACGATGGCTTTCTTCATGTCTGGGCCTCCGACATCGGGTTGAACAAATTGACGGCGACCCGAGCGTAGGTGGCCTGAGCGAAAACCTACGCCTCAGGGTGTCTTGTGGACCATCGGAGTCAGACCGATAACGGCGTAGGAGCTCGGCGGATGATCGCATCGGAATTCGTCCGGCAGGCGACCGCGACATGTCACGGGCCCGCAGCGCGGGTCGATACCACTCCCGCTGGGCGGCCTCGACGGCGCCCGTCCGGAAATTGTTTTGTAATTTTCGTTCGTCGGGTGAGGGTCCTCCTGGCTCACGCTTGACGTGGTCGTGCTCGGGATGTTTTAAGGAACTTTCAGCTGCATGTTTTAGTCGCGTCGAGGTTGCAGGGTGCTGCTGATCTGTAACTGCGGGACCGCGCGGATGGCCCTCATGGTGAAACTCCAGCGACCTGTTTGCCGACAGCTGCCTCAGATCAGATCGACCTCAAACTTGAGGGCGTTTGATATCGGTGATTGCGGGCCCCCGCAACCATTGAGAACGAGGGGTTAGCGGACGCAAGAGCCGCTAACCCCTTTCGTTTACCCAGACTTCACCCAGGAATTGGTTGGGGGAGACGTCGACCCCGCTCGCGGACGGGCCTCGGGTCGCGGAAGATCGCGCAGTAGCTCTTCAGTGGCCCCCGACCAGGCCAGTCTTCGATGAACTTCACGACCGTGAAGTCGGTCTAGTTCACCACCGGGGCCGCCTTCTTCCACGTCACGTCTCGCGCTGTTCATGTCTGGCGCAACGTCTGGGGTCGCGAGTGACTCTAAACGATGAGACTCCACTTCGGCTCCGGCTCGTGTTGGTCGAGCCGCGCCACCGAGAAGAGGGTCGAGCGGGGTTGAATGCGTTCGACGCAAACATGACCACAATAGTGAGGATTGAGAAGGAGAGTCCGATGGATCGGCGTACCTTCGTAAGTACGACAGTTGCCGCGGCAGCAAGTTCGATCCTGCTTCGCGACGCTCATGCGCAGCCCGTGCCCAAGGCGCAGAATGTCGTCCTAATCCACGGGCTCTTTGCCGATGGATCGTGCTGGTCTGAAGTCATCGCGCGACTGCAGCGAAGGGGTATCCAGGCCACAGCGGTGCAGAACCCGCTGACGACGTTGCGAGAGAGCGTCGAGGCAACAAAGGACGTCTTGGCATGGCAACAAGGGCCTACGGTCCTGGTGGCGCATTCGTTCGGCGGCATGGTCCTCACCGAGGCCGGGGTCGATCCCAAGGTCTCGGCCCTCGTTTACGTCGCAGCCCGCGCGCCCGAGGCAGGCGAGGACTACACGGCACTCGCAAGCCGGTTTCCTGCGCCGCCAGCCTCCGCCGGGATTGTTTGGTCAGGCGACTATGGAAGGCTCAGTGAGGAGGCGTTCTTGCGCGACTTCGCGGGGGACGTACCGGCGGAGCAAGCGCGCGTCTTGTACGCCGTTCAGGCCCCGTTCAAACGAATATTGCTTGCCGATAAGACAACCCACGCCGCATGGCGGTCCAAGCCGAGCTGGTATGCGGTATCGACGGAGGATCGGACCATCAACCCGGATCTCCAACGCTTCATGGCGAAACGCATGGGCGCCAAAACGATTGAAGTAAAGGCGAGTCACGTTTCCCTCATATCGCAACCCGACGCCATCGCTAATCTGATCCTGGCCGCGGCCGGGCAGGCCTAGGCCCAGGCCTGCGGACATTCCTCAAGGAATTTGCCGCACCCAGAGAGTTGCGCCCCGCCGGGACCCAAAGCGAGCGCTACTCGGTGATGTCCCGGATGACTCGGCACGGGTTCCCCGCGGCGAACACCTCGTCCGGCACGTCCCGCGTGACGACGCTGCCGGCGCCGATGACGGTCCGGGACCCGATCCGGATGCCGGGCAGGGTGAGCGCCGCGCCGCCGACCACGTAGAGTACGACGCAGCCCGCCGCGATGCGGCTGCGAAAGCCGACTCCGCGTGACAGCGGCTAAGAGCTACGTGGCTCCAAGGGCGACCCTGCTACGTCGGGAAGAAGAGCTCAAACGCTCGTCTCCGCCAGCACCGCCGCGGCGGCCCGCGCGACCGCCGTGGCCTCGAAGAACTTCGGATTCTGCGTCCCCCACAGCCGCACCGCGTTGGTGAATGTGAAGTCGCGGAAGTCCTCGGCCGTGATGCAGTGTTCGGCCGCCGACGAGATGGGGGCGCTTAGCGCAATCGTAGCCGTGATCGACCGTTATGCTTTCTGGTGTTCCGTCTTCGTAGGGATAGCGGGCTGGGTGTACATCGACAGCCGCCGTGTTCCCGCAGCCTTCACTCGCGAATGTGGTACGCAGCTTCGTCGATTCTTTCTCCTGTGCTCGGCAGCAACGGGCGCGCTGATCGCGTCGGTCATCAGCGACGGCGTTCTCACGTCCTTCGGCTGGTCGACACGACACGGTCGTTCGACATTCTGCTTCCGGTCTTCTCGATGGCGATCGAAATCGCGTGTGCGGGTGTGCTGGTTTCGTATATCCGCGGCATGACGCAGCGAACGCGCTGGAACACAAAGGCTGTCGGACCGTGGTTATGAACTAACGCGCGATCTCCCTGCCATAATCTCGAGGATCTCTCCGATCGGGTGCGCGAGCTGGCGGGTCCTGGGAGGGCATTCATGGGCGACCGCAGTGAGACCGCGCGATATCTCGAGAACTGGCAGGACGAAGTCGACAGCGCGGCGGAGTATCGTGCGATGGCGACCGGTGAACCGGATCCCCGGCTCGCCAAGGTCTACACCAACCTGGCCGCGATGGAAGAAGCTCACATCGCGTTTTGGGAGGCTCGATTGCGCACGGCGGGGGCACCGGTCCCACCCCGGCGGCCATCCTGGCGAAGTCGGGTGCTCGGAGGGATCGCGCGGCGATTCGGGCCGGAGCTGGTTCTCGCCACCATTGCCGCGAAAGAGGCAGTCGACCAGAACGTTTACGTAAAGCAGCCCGAAACCGCCACGACCCGGATGTCAGCCCAGGAGCGATGGCATGCGAAGGTGCTCAAACAGCTCGTGGCGACCCAGCGGCGCGGCCTCGAGGGCAGTTTCCTGGGTCGACTGGAAGGCCGGCATCGATCGGTTGGCGGGAATGCTCTGCGGGCGGCGGTGCTCGGCGCCAACGATGGGCTGTGCTCGAATCTCAGCCTGGTCATGGGAGTGGCCGGCGCCTCGGTCGATAGCCACGGGATTCTCATCACCGGCCTGGCCGGCCTTCTGGCCGGCGCGTGCTCGATGGCGTTGGGCGAGTGGGTGTCGGTGACGAGCTCACGCGAGCTCGCGCAGCGCGAGATCCGGATCGAATCGAGCGAGCTCGCCGAAGATCCCGAGGCCGAGGGCGAGGAGCTGAAGCTGATCTATGAGGCCAAGGGGCTGAGTCCGAGCGAGGCGGAGACGATGGTCAGGCACCTCCTCGCCGATCGGGCGTCCGCCATCGATGCGCTGAGCCGCGAGGAGCTGGGCATCGACCCGAAAGGGCTCGGCGGCTCGGCGTGGGAAGCGGCGGTCACCTCGTTCGTCCTGTTCGCGATCGGAGCTGCGGTGCCAATCCTCCCATTTGTAGTCGCGCGTGGGAGAATCGCGGTGGCGTCGAGCGTACTCACCAGTGCGATCGGCCTCTTCGTGATTGGAGCGGCGATCACGATCTTCACGGGGGCACCGGTGTGGCGGTCGGGTGGCCGTCAGCTCCTGCTGGGCCTCGCGGCGGCCGGGGCCACGTTCGGTGTCGGCAAACTGATCGGCATGGCGATGACCGGCTGACGAGGTTACGGACACCAGGCTGCCAGTTGACCCACCGAGACGGTCGGAGTCACTATCGCGTGCACAGCCTCGAAATGTCGTGAAGAGTCAGGGATGTGAACGAGGACGGCGATGGCACCTGAATGGCGGAGGCGGCGCTCGATGACCGGCTGCCTCCCGCACTCCTCGTGCTGACGGGTGTCACGGGGTTGGTCGATGCGGTCAGCTTCCTCGGGCTCGGCCATATCTTCACCGCCAACATGACCGGCAACGTGGTCTTCCTTGGCTTTGCCGCGGCCGGCGTGCCCGGACTCTCCGTTGCTCGCTCGTCGACGTCTCTGGTCGCATTTCTGGCCGGCGCAGCGCTCGGCGGTCGCCTCCGCGTTGCCATGGCCGGCGTCAGTCGGCGCGGTTGGCTCCTCACATTCGCATCCACCACTTCTCCAAGGCGGATCCCCGCCTATGGCGCCGGCGTGGCGCGGGGACTGAGCCTCGATGGCTAGCGCCATGTCGATGCGCGTCGCGCTCGTGAGCGTCCTGGCTGCCGCTCTGCTCACGATTGGGTGGCAGCGTACGGCCATTCTGAAAGAGCTGCCGATCCCCAAACCCGGGCCGTTGGCTCACCCGAAGTCCATTCATCAGGTCGGAGTCCCGGCTGCCGCGACACGCGCCGCGATACCGCCTGACAATCCGCAGACCCCCGAGAAAATCGCCCTCGGCCAGAAATTGTTCTTCGACGGTCGCCTGTCGGCGGACGGGACCGTAGCGTGCAGCACCTGCCATGATCCCGCGCGCGCGTTCACCGACGGGAGGCCCACCTCCGTCGGTATCAAAGGCCGTATCGGCCAGCGCAACGCCCCGACCATTCTGAACGCCCTTTACAACAAGACGCAGTTCTGGGACGGGCGGGTGAAGACGCTCGAGGAGCAGGCGGCGCTGCCGATCGTCAACC
>QHTB01000185.1 GCA_003220615.1 Candidatus Rokuibacteriota bacterium | reverse complement strand
AAGCAGATGCGCCATCGATCATCCCGCTTCGACGGCACGCCGACAGCTGTACCGCAACAAGACGATGGACCTCGGCGAGGCCCCCTGTCAAGAACTAAAATATCTTTTATGGTTCTTATATAAATTGTCGCCGGTGACTGGTGTCTCCGGTTTGATGACGCCACCGCGCGGGGCCACCGACGACCTCCCACTCCCCGCTGGCATCGACCACGCGATCGCCAACGCGCAAGGCGTGGGCCTCGGCGTGCAAGGCGGCTGGCGTCGACGGGCGGCTGTTCCACGATCTGCGCCGCACGGCGGTGCGCAACATGGTCCGCGCCGGCGTGCCGGAGCGCGTCGCGATGGAAGTCAGTGGGCCACCGGACGCGGAGCGTCTTCGACCGCTACAACATCGTGAGCGAGGCGGATCTGCGCGCGGCGATGCAGCGCACGACGGAGTACGTCGGGCGGCTGCCCGTCGAAGCGAACGTGGTGCCGCTGGCGGTCGCCAAGACGGCGGAACGCGGCCGGTGAGCGAGACGCGGCGGGTTCGTACACAGTTCATACACGGACAGACGAAAGGGGCTAGTCGGTGCTGCCGGCTAACCCCTCGTCGTGCTTCGTATTCGATTGGTTGCGGGGGCTGGATTTGAACCAGCGACCTTTGGGTTATGAGCCCAACGAGCTACCGGGCTGCTCCACCCCGCGGTGACGGATGTACGGTACCGCAGCCGCTAGGGCTCGTCAACCAAACATCACACGCGTCAGGGCGTCTGCTTCGACTTCTGCGCGCCCGGCGCCGTCGTCTGCGGCTCGGTCGTCGGGGAGGCCGAGCTGGCGCCGCGGACACCGAGCTTGTCCATCGTGGCGTCGTCGAGCTGACCGCTCGCCGTCAGGCCTTCCTTGGTCTGGTAGTCGCGGACCGCGGCCGACGTACGGGGGCCCATCACGCCATCGATCGGGCCGGGGTTGTAGCCCTGATCGCGCAGCGCCTGCTGCGCGGCCCGAACATTCGTCCCCTCGCTCTTAGCCGCGACCTTGTTCTTCTTGCCCTTCACCTTGTCGACGACCTTGTCCTTCGTCTCGACGATCTTCTCCTTCGCGTCGTGGGCCTTCTCCTTGACCTTGTCCATCGCCGACTCGGTCTTGGACTCGGTCTTGTCCTTGGCGCGCTCGGCCTTGTCCTCGACCTTGTCCTTGGCCCGCTCCGTCTTGTTCTCCATCTTGTCCGTCGTGGTCTGGGCGGCTGCAGGACCCAAAATCCACACGGTGCCGATCAGTGCGGCAACGACACTCGTCAACACTTTTGTCATGGCACGACCTCCTGAGAGGCCGAGATTGCAAAACCGGCACCAGCGAAATTGTGAAACCTGCCTTCACAGCCTGGGTGCCAACCTTGTCATTCTGGGCGCTTCCAGCGCGGCCGCTCGCACCCGCACGCACGCCGGCTCCTCCAGCTCAGGGATATCGGTCGGACGTGGTCAGCCTCGGGATGCCGCAACGGAAGTGCTACACGTGAGCAAACGCCGGGAAGATTTCTTCACTCTTTCGGGCGGACCGGAGAGAGGCTAGACGCGAGCTGGCTCCAGTCGACCGGCCAGGACGCAGAGCGCTTCGAAGAGATAGTAGGAGCCCCAGATGAGCTCGCTGCGCGTGGCGAGCCCGATGCGCTTGTTGTAGCAGCCGTCGCCGAGGATCCCCCGCGGATCGAGATGACGCTCGACGAGCGCGGCGACCGTCGCCTCGGCCGCGGCCTGGTAAGCGAGGCGACGCCGCATGTCGCCGATCAAGGCCGCCAGCTTCAGGAGTGAGGCCGCAACGATCGCGGTGGCCGACGTGTCGCGAAGGGTATTCGGAATCTCGGGATCGTCGAAGTCCCAGAACGCGACGCGATCGGGCGGCACGTGAGCGAGCCACCAGTCGGCGGTCCGGACGGCCACGTCCAGGAAGTCGCGCTCGCCCGTCCATCGATGCATCAGCGTGTAGCCGACGATCGCCCACGCCTGCGCACGCGCCCACGTGCTGTCGTCGCGAATACCCTTGTGCGTGTAGCGCCGCAGCATCGCGCCAGTACCGGGATCGAACGACGCCGACTGGCAGACCGAGCCGTCGCTGCGGATGCAGAACTCGATGTGGCGCCGCGTGTGACTGATGGCCATCTGCCGCCACGTCGGCTCGCCCGCCTCCCGCGCGGCCCACACCAGGAGCGCCGCGCCCTGCACGGTGTCGATGTTCGCCTCACCGTGGCCCACGTCCGATGCTTCCTCAGCCTCGGCGCCGAGCGGAAACGCGCCGGCCCTGGCGTTGTACGACCGGGCCCAGCCCGCGGCGCCTTCGAGAGCGATCTCGCGCGCCCGCGGGTCGCCCAGGAGCACGGCGCCGAGCAGGGCGCCGTAGTAGAAGAGAAAGCCCCGGAACACCGTGTCCGAGGTGGCGCGCGGGCGCAAGCGCTCGGTCCACGCCGACGCCCACTCGCGGTGCGGGTCCTTGCCGGTGGCGTGGGCGGCGAGCCAGCAGAGACCGTTCCAGAATCCACCGGTCCAGTCGCCGGCCGGCGACGTGGTCCAGCGGCCCGTCGCGGGATCGCCATAATGCGGGAAGCCGTTGGTGATCTGGCTGCCGGTCGCGTCGATGCGACCGAGCATTCGTTGGAGCGCGGCGTCCCAGTCCCTGGCGCTCATGGGGCACGTATCGTACACGAGACCGAATCCGAAGGTGATGAACGCCACCGTATCGCGACGTACGGCGCCGCGTCGTGCGGCGTCGCGTCCTGCGGCGTCACGCCTTGCGGTGCCGAAGCCCCTGGGAAACAATACCGCCTGGTCATTCGACATGCCGACGCTCAGCGCCGACGACATCGCCCGACTGGTCGAGCCCGATCGCGTCCACCGCGCCGTTTACACCGATCCGCACGTGTTCGAGCTCGAGATGGAGCGGCTGTTCGGCCGGGCCTGGCTGCTGCTCGGCCACGAGAGCCAGGTCCCGAATCCGGGCGACTTCTTCACGACGCGCATGGCCCGCGAGCCGGTGATCGTGGCGCGCCACACCGACGGCTCGGCCCGCGCCCTCATCAACCGCTGCGCCCACCGCGGCACGACGGTGTGTGATGCGCCATCGGGAACGACGCGCCAGTTCGTCTGCCCCTATCACGGCTGGACGTACGGCACCGACGGCGCGCTCGCCGTCGTTCCCTTCGCCGAAGGGTACGACCCACCGGCGGCCGGTCGGAGAGACCTGGGGTTGGCCAGGGTCCCGCGCGTGGACGCGTATCGAGGCTTCATCTTCGCCTCGCTCGCCGCCGACGGCCCGTCACTCCTGGAATTCCTCGGCCATCTACGAACGTCGTTCGACGACCTCGTCGATCGCGCGCCCAGCGGCCAGGTCGAGGTCGCGGGCGGCGTCTTCAAGCACACGTACCGCGGCAACTGGAAGCTCGTCCTCGAGAACCACAACGACGCGGTCCACCCCGCGTTCGTCCACGCGTCCTCCATCTGGGCGGCCCGCGAGTCGTCGAAGCCCGAGAGCGACGGCTATGCGGAGATCGCTGTGCGCCAGATGCTCCAGAACGGCGCGCCGCCCGAGCTGTGGGAGAGCACGGGATTGTGGGCGGCGCCCTCCGGCCACAGCTTCATGGGCGACTATCACACCGACAGCCGGCTGGTGACCGCGCTCGATCACCCGGTGTTCCGCGAGTACCGCACGGCGCTGGAGCGTCGCGTCGGCGCGGAGGCGGCGGCCCGCATCCTCGGCGTCTCGCGCTGGAACAGCATCGTCTATCCGAGCTGCTCGTTCATGAGCCAGTTCCGGCAGCTCCGCATCGTGCAGCCGCTTGCCGTCGACCGGACGCTCGTCTCCGCCTACTCGTTCCGCCTCGGCGGCGCGCCGGAGCAGATGTTCCGCGACACGGTGGCGTTCGCGAACGTCGTCAACGGGACCGGCTCGCCCGTGCTCACCGACGATCTCGAGGTCTACGAGCGCGCCCAGCACGGCCTCACCACCGCCCGCTCCGACTGGGTGTACCTCGGTCGCGGTCATGGCAGTGATCTTCCCGACGAGCACCGGACCTGGCGCGGCAAGACCGGGACGAGCGAGATCCACATTCGCAATCAGCTCGCGGCGTGGGTGCGCTATCTGACGGATGAGCCGTGAGCATGGAGGCGTCGTGAGCCGGCCCGACGTCGATCAGCTCCTCGTCCGCGAGGCGTGGCTCCTCGATCACCAGCGGCTCGACGAGTGGCTGGGCCTGTTCACGGACGACGCCGTGTACTGGGTGCCGCTCCAGATGGACCAGGCCGAGCCGTTCACGATGGCGTCGCTGATCTACGACGATCGACGGCTGCTCGAGATCCGCGTGCGGCAGACGCAGCATCCGCGCGCCCACGCGCGGGTGCCGGCGCCGCGGACCGTCCACCAAGTGACGAACGTCCAGGTGGTCGCCGACGATGGGCGGGAGCTCACCGTCACCTCGTCGCTGGTCATGGTCGAGTACCGGAAGGAGCGTCAGCGCGTGTGGGGTGGCCTCGTCGAGCACCGCTTGCGGCGGACCGACGGCGGGCTGCGGATCGCGGCCAAGCGCGTGGATCTCGTCAACTCCGAGAGCGAGCTCTGCGGCATCGCGTGCTTGTTCTGAAGCGGTCTGGGCTAACGCGAAGGGAGCCACGCATGCGGCGGATGGCGGCACTGATCGTGATCCTTTTCGGCGTCGCGGCAACGAGCGCGTGGGCCCAGGACAAGGGCACGGTGCGCTTCGCCTACCTTCGCCTCGGCTGGAGCGCGACGGAGATCATCCAGCAGGAGAAGCTCCTGGAGAAGCGCGGATGGAAGGTCGAGTGGTCGGTGATCGATCCCATCCCCGGCCTCGTCAACGCCTTCGCCGCCGGTCATGCCGACGTGATCGACATGAGCACGGTCCTGGCCGGCCGCATGTTCGAGCAAGGACAGAAGGTCCAGATCTTCGGGGTGACGACGGGCCCGACGACGTACATCCTCGTGCCTACCGACTCGTCGATTCGCGACGTGCCTGACCTCAAGGGCAAGAAGCTCGGCGCGATCCCCGGCAGCTCAGCCTTCCAGGAGATGAACGCCTATACCCGCCAGCTCTACAGCCTCGACCTGACCAAAGATGTCGCGCTCGTCACGGGAATGACGCCACCCGATCTGGCCACGCTGATCGGTAAGGGCGAGATCGACGCCGCCGTCGTCTGGCATCCCGTGGTCGATTCGCTCCTGGCCACACGCAAGTTCCGCGTGCTCACCGACCAGGACACGCTGTGGCGTCAGTCGACGAAGCGACCCGGTGAGCCCGTGATGGTGCTCTACCTCACTAGCCCGGACTTCGCGCGCAAGCACCCCGAGGCGCTCCGCGACATCAATGACGCCCAGCGGGAAGCCGTCGAGATCTGGCACACCCGGCCCGACGTGGCGGCCCGCGCGATCGTCGCCGTGACCCGGCTGCCGCGCGAGGTCGTGGATTCGGCCATGCGGAACACCAAGAAGATGCTGCACGGGCTCACCGACGATTCGGTGGAGACCATCCTGACCCAGCTCCGCATCGCGCGCCAGCACGGGACCATTCTGCAGTCGGACGTGTGGACGGCGCCCGACGGCGCCAGGAAAGTGCGGGACGAGCTCTTCTACACTCCGCGCTGACCGAGCGTGCCGGCGACGGCGGGCGCCCGAGGGGAATCGGCCCCCGGGTGGCGCAGCAGGAAGTCCATCACCGACCGGTTGAACACCTCGGCGTTCTCGATGTTGCTCAGGTGCCCCGCGTCCGGAATGACCGTCAGCTCGGCGCCGGGCACCTCGGCGGCCATCGTCCGGGCCAGCGCGACCGTCGTCAGCCGGTCGTGCTCGCCCACGACGAAGTGCGTCGGCACGGCGATCGCGGCGAGGTTGCCGACCGTGTCCTGGTTGACCGTCGCCTCGAGCGATTTGAGGTACGACGCCTTGCGGAGCGCGGCCATGCTCTCGAAGAGCTGCTCGCGAGCCGCCGGCGCCGCGGCGGGCGCGAGCAGGGTCGGCACGATAGCGGGCGCGATGTCCCGTGGCTCCGCTCCCGCGTCGAGCGCCTCGCGACGGAGTCGGACGTACTCGGCGCGCTGCTCGGCGGTGAGCGATGCGAATCCACGATGGGTGTCGCACAGCGTGAGCGTGGCCACCCGCTGAGGGTGCAGGAAGTAGAACCGCATCGCGATGCGGCCGCCCATGGACAGCCCGACCAGGTGCGCGCGGCGGGCGCCGTAATGGTCGAGGACGCGCCGGAGATCGCCGGCGAAATCGTCGAACGCGAGCGGCCCGGCGTAATCGTCGCTCGCGCCGTAGCCCCGCGCATCCCACGCCGCCGCCGTGAAGTGAGCGGCGAACACACCGAGCTGATCGCGCCAGTTCGTGCGGTTTCCGCCGATACCGTGCAGGAAGACCACGAGCGGGCCGTCACCGGTGCGATCGACGGCCAGGCGGGGCGCCAGGCTGATCAGATCGAGCGTCATGGCCTGACGACGCGGTCCGTCTTGGCGGGCTCGAAGCGTCCCGTCCGGGCCAGCGACCACAGCACACGCCAGGCGCCTCGCGTTGCGAGCAGCCAGTATGTCTGACAGCGGAACGTGCCCCAGAATTTCGCCCGCAGCGTCGTGCGGGCGATGGTCACCTCGCGCGGGTAATAGGGCGTCAGGCTCTCGATCAAATCTTGAGTCACGATCCCGCCCACCCAGATCGTCAATCCCAGCGAGACCGACGGGAACGCGATGCCGAGCATGAACAACAGCGGGTGATCGGCGAAGCGGTAGGCCAGGTGCCAGCCGAGGAATCCGATCAGCGGGTAAACGACCGCGGCGATCGGCCACTCCACCACCTTGTTGCCGACGTGGCGGGCGAGCTGCGCCGCGTTGAAGGCGGTCCGATTCTCTCGCCACGTCCTCCAGAGGAACGGCACGTCGTCGAGCACGCCCTTGTACCAGCGCGCGTTCTGCCGGACCATCTTCTCGGTCGTCTCCGGCAAGTCGTTCATCTCGAGCATCGGCAGGGGCGCGATCAGGATCCCGCGCGCGCCCAGCGCGTAGCCGAGCGTGGAGTCCTCCGTGGCCCCCGAAGTCGGGAAGCCTCCGAGGCCCTGGAGCGTATCGAGCCGAACGAACTGGTTGTGGCCGAGGCAGATCTGCGAGCGCCGGAAACAGAGCTCGAAGACGGGCCGCACCACGCGCGCCAGTCCCGGCGCGTGCCCGGCCAGGGCCGCGAACCACCGAAGACGCCGGCGCTCCGAGATCAGTCGGGCGATCGACACCCGGATGAAGATCGACGATTGCTGGATCGCGCACACCCGCCCGCGCACGTCGAGGCGGTCGAAGTTGGCCAGCGAGAGCGTGACGCCCTGGTAGGCCTCGTGGCCGCCGTCGTGAACGACGTCGGCGCCGATCCACCGGAAGGCGTTCCGATCCGGGATCGAGTCGGCGTCGCTCACGCCGACCCAGATGCGCGAGGCGTCGACACCATCGCCCAGCACGGCCGCCAGATTGTCCGGACGCAGGGCCCAGTTGAGCTGATGCGCCTTGCGCCCGCGCCCCGGCATGACGAGGAGCGAGAGCATCTTCTGTTGCCAGGGCGGAAGCTCGAGGCGGAACCGCCGCACCAGCTCGGCCGTGCTCGCTTCCATCGAGGGATGGGGCGCCTGGTCCTCCTCCTCCTTCGTGATCACCACCACGTGGAGCTTGCTGTCCGGATAGCGCGAGCCGAGGAGGGCGCGCAGCGTGGCACCGATGGCGGGCTCCTGATAGGCCGGCACCAGGTGGAGGAAGACGGGCGCGCGGGAATCCCGGGCCAGCGCCGCTTCGTCCGGGAGCGTCTCGACCTGCTCGCAGGCATCCTCCACGAACCGGCAGGTCGTGAGCATGCCCTTCCAGTCGAGGAGGAGCTTGAACGCGGCGCGACCGTTGAAGAACGACGAGACGACGAAGAGTGCCGCCCAGAGCCAATCCACGCCGCGAGAGCTTACTTGGGCTTGGACGGGAACTTCAAGACGGTGTCGCCCTCGCGGACGAGGCCGTGCTCCTCACGGGCGAGCTTCTCGAGGTAGGCGGGATCGTTGCGCAGGCGGTCGATCGTCTGGGTCAGGGCCGCCGCGCGCGCGCGAAGCGTGGCGATGTCGCGCTCGACCGCCGAGATCTCCTGGCGCATGGCCCAGATCCGCAGCGTGCCGCCGACGCCCCAGGCAATGAGGAGCACGATGACGAGCATGCCCGCCCCCGCCAGCGCCACCTGACCCCGGGACAGCCGGCGCCAGATGCGACGGGGCACGTGGCTCACCGCATCACGCGGTTGTAGAGGCTGCGGCCGGGGAAGGACGCGGCGTTGCCCAGCTCTTCCTCGATGCGCAGGAGCTGGTTGTACTTCGCGGTGCGCTCGCTGCGGGCCAGCGAGCCCGTCTTGATCTGGCCCGCGTTCACCGCGACGGCCAGGTCGGCGATGAACGTGTCTTCCGTCTCGCCGGAACGGTGCGAGATGACGGTGCCGTAGCCGGCCCGCTTGCTGAGCTCGATGGCCTGCATCGTCTCGGTCAGCGTGCCGACCTGGTTCACCTTCACCAGCACGGCGTTGGCGATCCCGTTCTTGATCCCCTGCTGGATGATCGCTGGATTCGTCACGAAGAGGTCGTCGCCCACGAGCTGGACGCGCGCGCCGAGTCGGCGCGTGAGCGCGCCCCAGCCGGCCCAGTCGTCCTCGCCCAGGCCGTCCTCGATCGACACGATCGGATAGCGCTCACAGAGCGACTCGTAGAAGGCGATCATCTCGTCGGCGGTGCGCACGCTCCGCTCGCGTTCGAGACGATAGCGCCCGCCGGATTCGGCGAACTCGCTGGCCGCCACGTCGAGCGCGATGAAGATCTCGTCACCGGCGCGATAGCCGGCGCGCTCGATGGCGAGGAGGAACAGGTCGAGCGCTTCGGTGTTGGAGCCGAGGTTGGGCGCGAAGCCGCCCTCGTCGCCGACTCCCGTGCTCAGCCCCTTCTCCTTCAGCAGCTCCTTCAACGTGTGGAAGCACTCCGAGCCCATGCGGAGCGCGGTCCCGAAGTTCTCGGCGCCGGCCGGCACGAGCATGAACTCCTGGATGTCGAGGCCGTTGTCGGCGTGCGCGCCTCCGTTGATCACGTTCATCAAGGGCACGGGCAGGAGCCGCGCCCCGGGTCCGCCGAGGTACGCATAGAGCGGGAGCCCGACGTCGTCGGCGGCGGCGCGGGCCACCGCCAGCGAGACGGCCAGGATCGCGTTGGCGCCGAGCGACGATTTGTTCGGCGTGCCGTCCAGGTCGAGCAGCGCTTGATCGAGGTGGACCTGCTCGGTCGCTTCCATGCCGTCGATCTCGGGCGCGATCGTCTCCTCGATGTTGGTCACCGCCCGCTGAACGCCCTTGCCCCGGTAGCGCTGGCTGTCGCCGTCGCGCAGCTCCAGCGCCTCCCGCTTGCCGGTGGACGCGCCAGAAGGAACCGCCGCGCGGCCCCACGCGCCCGACTCGAGCTGGACCTCGGCCTCCACGGTGGGATAGCCGCGGGAATCGAGGATCTCGCGCGCATACACCCCGGTGATCGCCGACACGTCAGGACCTCCTCTCGTAGATGAAGTCGGCCAGCGCGGCGATGGGCCGCGCGGCGGGCCCCAGCGGCACCAGCGCGACTTTGGCGTCCTCGATGAGCTGCCGAGCGCGCCGGCGCGAGGCCTCGAGGCCGTGCAGGGCGGGATAGGTCGCCTTCTGCTTGCGTTGATCGCTGCCGGCGGTCTTGCCGAGCTCTTCGAGGCTGCCCTCGACGTCGAGGATATCATCCACGATCTGGAACGCGAGCCCGAGCGCCTCGCCGGCGCGCGTGATGGCCTTGAGAGCGTCGGGCTTCGCACCGGCCAGCATGGCGCCCACGCGCAGCGACGCCCGGATGAGCGCGGCCGTCTTGCGCGTGTGGATGTAATCGAGCGTCTCGGCGCTGACCGTCTTGCCCTCGGACTCGATGTCCACGACCTGCCCGCCGACCATGCCGTCGGTGCCGGCCGCCTCCGCGATCTCCGCCACCACGTCGGCAATGACCCGCGCGTCCGAGGCGCCGTCGACGTTGCCGGCGACCAGCCGGAACGCGTGCGTGAGCAGCGCGTCGCCGGCCAGGATGGCCACCGCCTCGCCGAACACCTTGTGATTGGTGAGCCGGCCGCGGCGATAGTCGTCGTCGTCCATCGCGGGCAGGTCGTCGTGGATCAGCGAATACGTATGGATCAGCTCGAGCGCGCACGCCGTGGGCAGCACGCGCTCGGCCATGCCGCCGACGGCCTCGCAGCCGGCGATGACGAGAATGGGGCGCAGGCGCTTGCCGCCCGCCATCACGCTGTAGCGCATGGCCCGGTGGACCGTCGGCGGTGGCGCGTCCTCCGGCGGGAGGACACGGTCGAGCGTCTCGTCGACGAGGCGCCGGCGGTCGTTGACGTACGTCTTGAGGTCGAAGTCGCTCATGCCTCGCGCTCCGGCTCCCACGCGAACGGGCGCGTGCCCAGGCTGCCCGCATCGTCCTTGGCGAGAACCTCGATGCGGCGGTCGGCGTCTTCGAGATACGCGGCGCAACGCCGGGCCAGCGACACACCCTCCTCGTAGACCTTCAGCGACTCCTCCAGCGAGAGATTGCCGCCTTCGAGCAAGGCCACGATCTGCTCGAGGCGCGTCAGGCAGTCTTCAAACTTGAGGTCGGTCATCGCGCTCCCTCGTGCTCTCGACGCGGCAGTCCAGGACACCCTCGGAGAGCAAGACGTCCACGCGGCTGCCCGGTCTGACGTCGCCGGCGCGCCGCACCACGGCGCCTTCCGGCGTGCGCGTGAGGCTATAGCCCCGGCCCAGCACCGCCAGCGGCGAGAGCGATTCCAGGCGTCCGACGATGCTGACCAGCCGGTGGCGCGCGGTCACGACGTGTCCGGCCACCGCGCCGTGCAGCCGTCCTTGCACGCGATCGAGACGATGGCGCCCGACACCCAGGCGGTTGAACGGGCTCGCCGCCTTCAGGCGTGCGGTCAAGAGCGCGACCCGGTGGGCGACCCGATCGTGGGCAACCCGGCCGGCGTGATCGAGCCGGCTGCGTACGTCGTCGACACGGCGCTCGAGATCGGTCAGCGGACGGCGGACGGCGCGATCGAGCCGACGGCGGAGCGTGTCGAGCCCATCGACGATCGCCTGCTTCTCACGAACCACGAGCTCGGCGGCAGCGGACGGGGTCGGCGCCCGCAGATCGGCGGCGAAGTCGGCGATGGTGACGTCCACCTCGTGGCCCACGGCCGAGATGACGGGGATCTTCGAGCCGGCGATGGCGCGCGCCACCACCTCCTCGTTGAACGCCCACAGATCCTCGAGCGATCCGCCGCCGCGCCCGGCGATGATCACGTCCACGTCGCCGAGGCGGTTGAGGTCAGCGATCGCCTGCGCGATCTCCTCGCCAGCCCCGTCGCCTTGCACGCGGCACGGCGCGATCACGATGTGGAGACCGGCAAAGCGGCGGCCGATGACACGCAGGATGTCGCGGATCGCCGCCCCGCTCGGGGACGTGGCGACACCGATCTTCCGCGGGAAGCGCGGCAGCTGCCGCTTGCGCGCCTGGTCGAAGAGACCTTCGGCTCCCAGACGCTGCTTGAGCTGCTCGAACGCGAGCTGGAGCGCGCCCAGCCCCCGAGGCTCCAGCAACTCCACGACGAGCTGGTACTCACCGCGCTGGGCGTAGACCTCGAGGCTCCCAAAGGCGAGGACGTGCTGGCCGTCGCCGGGCTCGAAGCGCAGCCGGCGCATGCGGGTGCGGAAGAGCACGGCGCGAAGCTGCGCGTTCTCGTCCTTCAACGTGAAGTAGGCGTGGCCGGAGGTGTAGAGACGGAAGTTCGAGATCTCCCCCTCGACCCACACCGCCGGGAACTTCTCCTCGACCACGCCGCGAAGCTGGTCGGTGAGCTGCGACACGCTCAGGACCGTGCGTTCGGCCGTCATCGCGTCGCGGTCTGCCGCTCGGCAGCCAGCAACGTGTTCCGCAGCAGCATCGCCACGGTCATGACGCCGACGCCGCCGGGCACCGGCGTGATGGCGCCAGCCCGCGGGCTGACGCTCTCGAAGTCGACGTCGCCGACGAGCTTGCCCGTCGGCAGCCGGTTGATCCCGACGTCGATGACCCACGCGCCGTCCTTGACCATGTCGCCGGTCACCATCCCGGCCCGGCCGGCGGCGACGCACAGCACGTCCGCGCGCCGAGTGTGCGCGGCGAGGTTGCGCGTTCGCGTGTGGCACATCGTCACTGTCGCGTGACGCGAGAGCAGGAGCTGGGCCAGCGGCTTGCCGACGAGACGCGAGCGTCCGATCACCACCGCCTCGGTGCCTTCCAGCTTCGCGCCGTAGTGGTCGAGGATCTCGAGGCAACCGGCCGGCGTGCACGGCACCACCGACGGCTCGCCCGCGAGCAGGCGGCCGAGGTTCGTCGGGTGCAGGCCATCGGCGTCTTTCTCCGGCGCGATGGCCGCGATGGCGGCGTCCTCGTCCAGGCCCTTGGGGAGCGGGAGCTGGAGCAGGATGCCGTGGACTGCGGGATCGGCGTTGAGCGAGCGGAGGAGGTCGATCAGCTCCCGCTGGGTCAGCCCCTGGGGATAGAGGCAATCGCGCGAGGCGATGCCCACGGAGTCGGCCGCGCGCTTCTTGTTCCTGACGTAGATCTGGCTCGGCGCGAAATCGCCGACGAGCACGACACCCAGCGTCGGCGTCACGCCACGCTCGGCGCGCAGGCGCTCGACGCCGGCGCGGACGCCCGCCAGCACCTTCTCGGCTACCGGTTTGCCCTCGAGGATCACGCCCCCTCCGGCGTGGTCAAGCAGTCTGACGTATCCGGACGATGTCGGAGGCTCGGCCTGTCTCGGGATCGACCGTGATCACGACGCCGTGGAGCGCGGCTGGCCCCTTGGCCGCCTCGAAGCGGACGGGCATCTGGGTGAGGAAGCGCTGCAGGATGAGGTCCTTGTCCACACCGATGACGGAGTCGATGGGGCCCGTCATGCCGAGGTCGGTGATGTAGGCGGTGCCGCCGGGCAGCACACGCTCGTCGGCGGTCTGGACGTGCCGATGCGTGCCGACCACGGCGCTGACCCGTCCGTCGAGATACCAGCCCATCGCCACCGACTCCGACGTGGCCTCGGCGTGCATGTCAACGAGGACGACGCGCGTCTCTTTGGTCAGCTCGTTCAGGATCTCGTCGGCCTTGCGGAACGGGCAGTCGATCGCGCTCATGAACACGCGGCCCATGAGGTTCACCACCGCGACGCGATGCGGCCCCGCCTTCACGGTGACGTGGCCGACGCCGGGCGTGCCGGCCGGGAAGTTGGCCGGGCGCAGCAGCAGATTCTCCTTGGTGATGTACTCCACGATCTCCTTTTTGTCCCAGATGTGGTTCCCCGAGGTCATCACGTCGGCGCCCTGATCGAGGACCTCGCGGGCGATCTGCGGCGTGACGCCGAAGCCGGCCGCCGCGTTCTCGACGTTGACCACCACGAGGTCGATCGCGTGCTGCTGGCGGAGCTTGGGCAGGAGCTTCTTCACGGCGGCGCGTCCCGGCTCGCCGAAGACGTCGCCGACCATCAGGATCTTCATGCGGCCTACTTCGCCACTTCGACGGCGCGCGTCTCCCGGATGACGACGACCTTGATGTGACCGGGGTACTGCATCTCGGCCTCGATGCGCTTGGTGATGTCCTTGGCCAGCTGGTGGGCGTCGAGGTCGGACACGATGTCGGCCTTGGTGATGACGCGCAGCTCGCGGCCGGCCTGGATCGCGTAGCACATCTCCACGCCCTTGTAGCTGAGCGCGATCTCCTCCAGCTTGGCCAGACGCTTGATGTAGGACTCGAGGACGTCGCGGCGGGCGCCCGGGCGGGCCGCCGAGATGCCGTCGGCCGCTTCCACGAGAAGCGCCTCGATCGTCTCCGCTTCGACGTTCTCGTGGCCGCACAGCGCCGCGTTGATCACCTCGCGGCTCTCGTTGTACTTGGTCAGCACCTGCAGGCTGAGCTCGGGGTGGCTACCCTCCTGCTCGTGAGTGAGCGCCTTGCCGATGTCGTGGAGCATGCCCATCCGCTTGGCCAGCTTGACGTCGGCCTTGATCTCCGCCGCCATCATGCCGGCGAGCCAGGCGACCTCCTTGGAGTGCTGCAGGCAGTTCTGGCCGTACGACGTCCGGTAGCGCATCCGGCCCACCAGCTTTATGAGCTCGGGATGGAGCCCGTGGATCCCGACCTCGAAGCAGGCCTTCTCGCCCTCCTCCTTGAGGTGCTGGTCCATCTCCTTCTTGACCTTTTCGACCACCTCTTCGATGCGGGCGGGATGGATGCGGCCGTCGGAGATGAGGATCTGGAGCGCGCGGCGGGCGATCTCGCGCCGGTACGGATCGTAGGCGGAGATCAGCACGGCCTCCGGCGTGTCGTCGACGATGAGATCCACGCCGGTGTGCAGCTCGAGCGCCCGGATGTTGCGGCCCTCGCGCCCGATGATGCGTCCCTTCATGTCGTCGGACGGAAGATCAACGACCGACACGGCCGTCTCGACCGTGTAGTCCGGGGCCAGGCGCTGGATCGTGGTGGCGAGAACTTCTTTGGCCTTCTCTCGCGCGGTCTCGCGCGCCTGCTCCTCGAGGCGCATGCCGATGAGCTGGGCCTCGCGCTTGGCTTCCTCCTCCATCTGCGCCACGAGCTGGCGCCGCGCCTCCTCGGCCGTGAGGCCGGCGATCATCTCGAGCTTGCGGCGCTGCTCGTCGAACGCTTGTGTCAGCTTGCCTTCCTTCTCCGCGATCGACTTCTCGCGGTCGGTCAGGCTCCGGTCCTTCGACGTGTACTCGAAGAGGCGGCGCTCGATGTCATCGAGCTTGCGGGCGAGCTGCTCTTCCTTGCCGAGGATTCGCTGCTCGATCTGCTGGATCTCGCGCTCGCGGCGCCGGACCTCGTGCTCGAACTCACCGCGCGCCTTGAGCACGATCTCCTTGGCTTCCAGCTCGGCCGAGCGGTGGCGCGCCTCGGCATCGCGCTCGGCGTCGCCGACGATGCGCGTGGCGCGCGCACCCGCTTCACCGAGCTTGCGTTCGCTGATGAGCTTCTGGAGGACGAAGCCGACGAGGAGGGCGACGATCGCGACAACAGGGAGCAGAAGCCATAGTGGCTGAACCATCGCTATGTCAACCCCCAGAGAGGGTGAGTTGTAAGACGCAAATATCTATCAGATTTGACAGTATAGAAGGGGCGGACGGGGGAGGTCAAATCCCCACTTCTGCCGTGTGCCGACGGTGTTTCGAACCTGGCGTTGCCAGGTGGGCGCCAACGTTGGAGGGTTTCAGGCTTCCCCTTCTCAGAGGGGCTTGCACACCGCCCTCAGTGCGGCTCCCGTAATCTGAATGAGGTTGAAACTTCCCCCCGGCATCACGTACAGCGCAGGGACACTTCTTGTGTACTCGGCAGGCGGGGCGAAAGTCAAGAGGAGCGCAGCGGCTGATTGAAGCTGAGCCGGTTGCCAAAGGGGTCGATGACGTCCATGACCTTCGCGTTCCAGGGCGCCACCTCCACCCCGGGGTTTGTTGGGGTTGGGCCGGGAGTGCAGCTCACAATGCAGGGCCTCGACGTCGTCGGTGTTGATGAAGACCTTCGCCCCGGGGGAGCAGTCGCCATAGTGCTCGGTGAGGTGGAGCACGACCGGACCGCGTGAGATTTGAAGGTAGTGGGGGCCGCCGGGGCCTGACTGGAACTCCCAGTCGACCGTAAAGCCCAGCCAATCCAGATAGAACTTCCGGGCCAGCGCGTGGTCGAAGATGCGCAGGACAGGGATCGGAGGCTCGAGGGTCATCCCGTAGGGGCGATCAGGGCGGCTTGGGGGTGGCCTGTTCGAGCAAGGTGAGCAGCGCGCCCAGACGGGCGCCGACGTCGCCGGCGGTCTTGTCCTTGTCCTCGCGGGCGCGGAAGAGCTCGTCGGTGATGTCGAGCGCGGCCAGCAGCAGCGCCTTCGAGGGGTCCTGCACGCCTGACTCGTGGAGCGTCGCAACGCGAGTTTCGAGATAACGAGCCAACGTGCGTACGTAGCCCTCCGACGCCTCCGTTCGCACGGTCAGGGTCTGGCCCAGCAGCGTCAGCTCGACGCGGCTACTCAAGGTCGAGCTTGGCAATGTCGTTGAGGATCGAGTCGATCTGGGTCACCGTCTGCTTGCGCTCGGCGGTCAGGCGCGCGACCTCTCGGCGGAGGCGATCGTTGTCCTCGCGCAGCCGGCCCAGCGCATCCGCCGCGCGGCGCACGGCGTCCTCGAGCTGACCGAGGCGATCGATCACGTCGTCACTCATCAGGCTCCTCGCCAGGTGATGTTGAAGCGCTCTTCGATCCGGCGGGCCACCCGCTCCTGGATGGCGTTGACCTCGTCGTCGGTGAGGGTGCGGTCGTCGGCCTGGAACGTCAGACGCCAGGCCAGACTGCGGGGGCCGTCGTCGAAGGTGAAGACGTCGAAGAGCGTGAGCGAGCGGAGCAGCGGCCCGGCCGCTTCGCGAATCGCGCGCTCGATCTCGGCTGCCGTCACCGCGCGCAGCGCGCCGACGACGAACGCGAGGTCGCGCTGGACCGACGGGAACCGCGGCAATGGCTGATAACGCAGCGGCGGCGGCATCAGGCGCAGGATCTCGTCGAGCGGCAGCAGTGCAGCGAACACAGGCACGCTGATGTCCCACAGTCGCCGGGCGTCCGCGCCGATTTCACCGAACTCGGCGGCGGTGACTCCCGTCGACGTCATGAGCGCGGCGTGGCAGTCGGGCTCGAAGCCTTTGACGCCGCCGGCCAGCAGCGGCCGCGTCTCGAGCTCGTGCACGCCGAGCGCGTCGAGCACCAGCTCGACGAGGCCCTTCGCATCGTAGACGTCGACCATCTCGGCCTTGGGCCCCTCCCCCGACGGCGCCCACCACGCCGACGGCACGCGAGGGCCCGCCAGCGCGATGGCCAGCCAGCGCTGCTCGTTGGGCAATCCCGGCGCCGGCTCGAACGTCCTGGCGATCTCGAACACGCGGAGGTTCGGCTGCTGCCTGCGCAGATTCGTCGCGACCACGCCGAGGACGCCCTCGAGAGGGTTGTAGCGCAGCCACGAGGCGTCGCGGCTGAGAGGGTTGAGCACCGCCACCGGCCTCTGGGTGCCGCTGATCCGCAGCGCTTCTTCGTAGGCCGGATCGCTGAAGCTGTACGTCATGACCTCGAGGACGCCGGCGCCGACGAGCGCCCGGCGCACGGTCGCGGCCTGACGCTGCGTGGCCGGCAGCTGCACGAGCCGGATCGCACCGCCGGGCAGCGTGGACGGGATCTTGTCGTAGCCCCACACGCGGATGACTTCTTCGACGAGATCGTCTTCGATACCGAGGTCGCGGCGGAACGTCGGGACCTCGACCTCCAGGGTGTCGCCTTCGGCGCGGGTCGGTAGCTGCAGTCCCTTCAGGATGCGCGCCGCCTCCGCCGTGGGAGGCGCCACGCCCAGCACCCGGCGGACCCGGCTCATCCGCAGGGACACGCGGCGACGCGGCTCGGGCGATGGATAGGCGTCGACGATGCCGCGGGCAACGCTGCCGCCGGCGAGATCGGCGACCATCTGGGCCGCCCGATCATTGGCATCCGGGACGCCCTCGATGTCGGCACCCCGCTCGAACCGGTAGGCGGCGTCGGTGAGCAGCCCGAGCGCTCGCGACGTCCGACGGATGGAGCCCGGCTGGAAGCACGCGGCCTCGAGCAAGATGCGGTTCGTGCGTCCGCTGACCTCGGTATTGGCGCCGCCCATGACACCGGCGACGCCGATCGCGTGCTCGGCGTCGGCGATCAGCAGCATGCCCTCGGCGAGCGCGCGCGCCTGGCCGTCGAGCGTCGTGAACGGCTCCCCAGCCCGCGCGCGCCGCACGACGATCGTCGCCCGGGCGAGCGTGGCGTAGTCGTAGGCGTGCAGCGGCTGGCCCAGCTCCCACATCACGTAGTTCGTCACGTCCACCACGTTGCTGATGGGCCGCAGGCCGACGGCGCGCAGCCGCGCCCGCAGCCAGGCCGGCGACGGACCGACGGTGACATGGTCGATGACGCGCGCCGTGAACCTCGGACAGAGGTCCGGCGCGTCGATGCGAACGGTGGCGAGGCCACTGGCGGCCTCGTCGGACTCCTTCACCGCGATCACGGGCGCACGGAAGGGCGCCCCGGTCAGCGCGGACAGCTCGCGCGCGACGCCAACCACGGAGAGACAGTCGGGGCGGTTGGGCGTGATCTCGATCTCGAGGACGTGATCGTCGAGCCCGAGATGGCCCACGAGATCGGCCCCCAGCGGCGCATCGGCGTCGACGGTCAGGACGCCGCTCTCGTGATCGTCGCCGAGGCCCAGCTCACGCTCCGAGCAGAGCATCCCGTGAGATTCCGTGCCGCGGATCTTCGCACTGGCGATGTGGCGGTCGCCGGGAAGCACGGCGCCCGGCGGGGCGAAGGCGGCCCGCAGGCCCACGGCCGCGTTCGGCGCGCCGCAGACCACGCTGAAGTGCGCGCGGCCGGTCGAGACGCGACACAGCACCAGCCGGTGTCCGTGGCTCTCACCCAGCTCGCGCTCGATCGCCTCGATCTCGCCGATGACGACGCCGCGAAGCCCGGGGGCCAGCGGCGTGACGCTGGCCACCTCGACGCCGGCGTTGATCAGGCGGTCGGCGGCCTGCTCGGCCGTGAGGTCGAGATCGACGAACTCGAGGATCCAGCGGTACGGGATCTTCACGGTGACGCGAACTGTCGCAGGAAGCGCAGGTCGTTCTCGAAGAAGAGGCGGATGTCGTCGATGCCGTACTTCAACATCGCGACCCGCTCGACCCCCATGCCGAACGCCCAGCCAGTGACCTCTTCCGGATCGTAGCCGACGTTCCGGAGCACCTGCGGGTGCACCATGCCCGAACCGAGGATCTCGAGCCAGCCCGACTGCTTGCACACGCGGCAGCCACTGCCACCGCACAGGAAGCACAGCACGTCGACCTCCGCCGACGGCTCGGTGAACGGGAAGAACGACGGCCGGAAGCGGATCTTCGAGCGACCGCCGAACATCTCGCGCGCGAAGAGCTCGAGCGTGCCCTTGAGATCGCCCATCGAGATGTTGCGATCGATGGCCAGGCCTTCGATCTGGTGGAACATCGGCGAGTGCGTGATGTCGGCGTCGCGCCGGTAGACCCGGCCGGGCACGATGAGGCGCACGGGCGGCCGCTGCGCCTGCATCGTCCGGATCTGCACGGGCGAGGTGTGCGTCCGCAGCAGCGTGTCCTCGCTCAGGTAGAACGTGTCCTGCATGTCGCGCGCCGGATGATCGCGCGGGATGTTGAGGGCCTCGAAGTTGTGGTAGTCGTCCTCGATCTCGGGGCCCTCGGCCACGGAGAAGCCGAGGCCGACGAAGATGTTCACGATCTCGTCCTGCACGCGCGTGAGCGGGTGCACGCCGCCGGAGAGCGGCCGTCGTCCGGGCAGCGTCAGGTCGATCCGGTGGCGGGCACGCTCGAGACGGCGCTCGGCCTCCCGCGTCTCCCCGAGCCGCAGCTCGAGCAACGCCTCGAGCTCACGCTTGACCTCGTTGGCGACGGCGCCCACCCGCGGGCGCTCGGCGGCGGGCAGCGAGCCGAGCGAGCGCAGGAGCATGGTCAGGCTTCCCTGGCGGCCGAGATAGCGGACGCGAAGCTCCTCGAGCTGGGTCGACGACGTCGCGCGGCCGATCGCGGCGCGCGCCTCGTCGGCGATAGCGTCGACGCGCGGGTGCCGCACCACGCTCAGCCGGCGTGCGCCTTGACGGTGTCGGCGAGCTTCGCGAATCCGGCCGGATCGGTCAGCGCGATCTCGGCCAGAACCTTGCGGTCGAGCAGCACGCCGGCCTTCTTGAGCCCGGCCATGAACTTCGAGTAGGAAAGGCCGACCTGACGGCAGGCCGCGTTGATGCGCACGATCCAGAGGGCCCGAGCCCGACGCTTCTTCTGCCGACGATCGCGGTACGCGAACGCGCCGGCGCGCAGGACGGTCTCGGCCGCCGGCCGGTACAGCTTGCGCCGGCCGCCGACGTAGCCCTTGGCCTTCTTGAGGATCTTGTTGCGCCGCTGGCGTGTCTTGGAACCGCCCTTCGCGCGTGGCATCGCTCGGCGTCCTCCCTCAGAGGTACGGCACGAGCACCTTCAATCGGCGCTCGTCCGCTTTCGAGATCAGCTGGCCCTTCCGGAGACGACGGCGCCGCTTCGGCCGCTTCGCCTCCAGCAGATGGCTCTTCCAGCCCTTGTGTCGCTTGAGCTTCCCGGAGGCGGTCTTCTTGAGCCGCTTGGCCGCGCCCCGCTTCGTTTTCATCTTCGGCATGCTCGTTCTCCGTGGCTCTCAGTGCTGGGCCTTGGGCGAGAGGACGATGTGCAGCATCCGTCCTTCCATCCGCGGATTGTTGTCGACGGTGGCGATGTCCTGCACGGCCTCCACCATCTTCTGCAGCATCTTCCAGCCGAGCTCGGTGTGGGCCATCTCGCGGCCCTTGAAGCGCACCGTCACCTTCGCCTTGTGGCCCTCGTCGAGGAACCGGCGCACGTGCTTCACCTTGAAGTCGAAGTCGTGCCTCTCCGTCTTGGGGCCCATCTTCACTTCCTTGACCTGGATCGTCGTCTGCTTCTTGCGCGCTTCCTTGAGGCGCCGGGCCTGCGTGTACTTGTACTTGCCGAAGTCCATGATCCGGCAGACGGGCGGCTGGGCCTCCGGCGCCACTTCGACCAGATCGAACTCGCGCTGGCGCGCCGTCTCCAGCGCCTGCTGGATCGGCATGATCCCGAGCTGTTCGCCGTCGGCGCTGACCACGCGCACTTCGCGGACACGGATTCCTTCATTGATACGGATCTCTTTGGCTTGACTGATAGGCAGCTCCTATTGGCCGTCCGTCTGGTCGTGCAGACGGATAGCGTCGAGGACACATACGGGGGACGGCCGCCCGGTCACGAACGGCCCACGGTCAGATCGGGCGCACGAACGGCAATCTCACGCGTGAGGTCGCCCACCACGCGGTCGAGCGGGACGGTGCCGACGTCTTCGCCGGTGCGCGGGCGCAGGCTCACGGTGCCGGCCGCGCGTTCCCGCTCGCCGACGACGAGCATGTAGGGCACCTTGCGCACCTGGGCATCGCGGATACGATACCCGAGCTTCTCGTTGCGGTCATCGAGGTCGGCGCGGATCCGTGCGCCGCGCAGGCGCTCCCAGACGCTGCGCGCATATTCCGCGTGCTTTTCACTGATGGGCAGCACGCGGGCCTGCACGGGCGCCAGCCACGTCGGGAAGGCGCCCGCGTAGTGCTCGGTCAGGATGCCGATGAAGCGCTCGTAAGAGCCGAAGATCGCCCGATGGATCGCCACCGGGCGCTTGGGCTGGCCGTCGGCGTCGATGTACTCGAGCTGGAAGCGCTCGGGCAGCATCGTGAGATCCGCCTGGATCGTCGCGATCTGCCACTGCCGGCCCAGGACGTCGTGGACGTCCACGTCGATCTTGGGCCCATAGAACGCGCCGTCACCGGCGTTCAGCTCGTACGCGATGCCGTTGGCGCGCAACGCCTCCGACAGGGCGCGCTCGGCGTCGTCCCACTGCTCGCGAGTCCCGAGATATTTCTCCGGCCGCGTCGAGAGCTTGAACGAGGGCTCCAGCGTGAAGACCTTGTACCACTCGCGGACGAGCCCGAGCAGCGCCGTGATCTCGTCCTGGAGCTGATCGGGACGGCAGTAGATGTGGGCGTCGTCCTGGGTGAACTGGCGCACCCGCACGAGTCCGGTCAGCGTCCCCGAACGCTCGTTGCGGTGGCAGCGTCCCATCTCACTGAAGCGGAGCGGCAGATCGCGATAGGAGCGCAGCGACCGACGATAGACGTAGGTCGAGGGCGGACAGTTCATCGGCTTGAGGGTGAAGAGCTCCTCTTCCACCTCGACCTTGAACATGTTGTCTTGATAATGCTCCCAGTGGCCCGACTGCTCCCAGAGCCGCTTGTGGATGAGGAGCGGCGTCGCGATCTCCTGATACCCGTTGGCGTCGAGCGCCTCCCGCGCGAACTTCTCCAGCTCACGGATGAGCACCATGCCGTTCGGCAACCAGAACGGCGCTCCGGGAGCCACGTCGTGGAAATCGAAGAGATCCAGCTCGCGCCCGAGCTTTCGATGGTCGCGCTTCTTCGCTTCCTCGACGCGCCAGAGATACTTGTCCAGCTCGTCGGCGGTGAGCCACGCGGTCCCGTAGATGCGCTGGAGCATCGGGTTCTTCTCGCTGCCGCGCCAGTACGCACCCGACGAGGTGAGCAGCTTGAAGTGCTTGACGTGACCCGTGGACGCCACGTGCGGCCCACGGCAGAGATCGACGAACTCGCCCTGCTGGTACAGCGACACTCGGGGCGCATCGAGGCCCTCGAGGATCTCCACCTTGAAGGGCTCCTGATGGTCGCGAAAGAACCCGATGGCCTCGCTGCGGTCCATCTCGCGGCGCTCGAAGCGATAGTCAGCGCGGGTGATCTCGCGCATGGTGGCCTCGATCCGCGCGAGGTCCTCGGTCGTGAACGGCGTCGATCGATCGAAATCGTAGTAGAAGCCGTCTTCGATCGCCGGTCCGATCGCCAGCTTCACCTCGGGATAGAGACGCTTCACGGCCTGCGCCATCACGTGCGAGGTCGAGTGTCGGAGCGTGGAGAGCGGCGACGGATCGCAGTCGAAGTCGCCCGTCAGGGTGAGATGTCGTTCTTCCTCAGACGCCGCCATACACTCCCT
Organism: Candidatus Rokuibacteriota bacterium; assembly: GCA_003220615.1. Classification (GTDB taxonomy): domain Bacteria; phylum Methylomirabilota; class Methylomirabilia; order Rokubacteriales; family CSP1-6; genus 40CM-68-15. Next base: position 15,372 of record QHTB01000185.1, on the reverse strand, counting down.
GGGGAGAGGTGATTGGTAGGCTCGGGCGGTTTCGAACCGCCGACCTCCTCTGCGTCAGAGAGGCGCTCTCCCACTGAGCTACGAGCCTATCCAGAGTAACGATCATGCTACACACCGCCGCCGAGTGAGTCAAGCCAAACACGCGCGATTACAGGTATTTTACCGGAGGAAGTTCGTCAGCGAGGTATCGACCATATAGGTGAAGATCGCCACGATGCTGACGCCGGTGCTGGTGACTTTCATGTGGACCATCATTTCCTTCGGTACCGGCGGAAACGGCGAGCCCAGCTTGATGGCGTTGACCGCGTAGTCGTCATAGATCGCAAAGCCCGAGGACCGCCGCACTTCTACGAACTGGACGACCCCCGCCTTGAGGATGCCGAACTCGACCACCAGGGACGCGGTCTTGTACTCGCACTCGCGTGTTTCGCCGTTCTTGACGCAGGGGTATCCCCAGTTCTGCTTGATCTGTCGGCGCACCCGATCGAGGTAATCGCTGAAGTTCGGATCCGTCGAGTTGAGCGGAATCGGCTCGCCTTCGATCCCACCGCGGCCGCCAGTCGTGCCTCCGGCGCCGCCACCCCGTCGCAACGCCGACCGGATATCGACAGGCGGCGGCGTCTGGGCAGAGGGCGGCAGCGCGGCGACCTGAGGTTGCGCCGGCGGTGACGGCGCAGCTGGCGTGGCGCTCTGCGACGGCGGGCGCGGTGCCGGTGGCGTCGGTTCTGGCGTGGCAGGCGTCGCCGGCGCCGTCGGCGCCGCCTCGGGGGCGTTCGGCGCCGCGTCTGGCGTGGCTGGTGGCGGTGGCGGCGTCGGACGCGCAGGCGCGGGCTGAGGACGAGGCGGCTCCGGCGGAGCGGGACGGCTCGCGACGACGGGCGGCCTCGGCGCTGGGTGACTCGGCGCGGGCGGCGCGGGCTTGGCCACCGGCGGTGGCGGTGGAGCGGGCTTCGCCATCTGGGGCGACGCCTCTTCGACCGGCGGCCCCGTCGACTTCGCCGCGGGATTACCCGCCGGTGCCGGCTCCGGGATGTTCGGCAGCTCGACGAACAGCGGCTCGCCGCGCTTCACCTGGATCTTGCCGAACGGGCTGGCAGCGAATAGAAGCGCCGCAATGACGGCCATGTGGATCGTGAGGGACGCGAGCAGTCCAATGAGTGGACGCTCCCGCAGCGCCTGCAGTCTCTCGCCCCACATGCTGCGACGGATTATAGCGTTTTGCTTGCTTACATGTCCCGATCCACTGCCTGGGCCACGCGCCGGAGCTGCGCCATCACGCTGGCGAAGCGGTCGGGCTTGAGCGACTGGGGGCCGTCGGAAAGGGCTTCGGCCGGGCGCGGATGGACCTCGATGATGAGCCCGTCAGCGCCAGCAGCTACTCCGGCTCGCGCCATCGACTCGACGTACTCCCAATGGCCGGTACCGTGGCTCGGGTCGACGAAGACCGGCAGGTGAGTGAGCTTCTTCAGCACCGGGACGGCGTTGAGGTCGAGCGTGAAGCGCGTGGTGGTCTCGAACGTCCGGATGCCGCGTTCGCAGAGGATCACGTTGGGGTTGCCGCCGCTCAGGACGTACTCGGCCGAGAGCAGCCATTCCTGGATCGACGTCGCCATGCCCCGCTTGAGCAGCACGGGCTTCTTGGCCTCGGCCACACGCCTGAGCAATGAGAAGTTCTGGACGTTGCGCGCGCCGATCTGGAGGATGTCGGCGTACTCGGCGACGACCTCGACCTTGTCCGGCTCCATCACCTCGGTGACGATCGGCAGGCCGGTCTCGCGCCTGGCTTCGGCGAGGAACTTCAGGCCGGCCTCTTCCAGGCCCTGGAACGCGTAGGGAGAGGTGCGTGGCTTGAAGGCGCCGCCCCGGAGGATCTGCGCTCCGGCCGCCTTGACCTTGGCGGCAACCTCGAGCACCTGGTCGCGGGACTCGACCGAGCACGGCCCGGCCATGACGACGATCTGCTTGCCGCCAATGACGACGCCGTTGACGTGGACCTGGGTCGCTTCCGCCTTGATCTCGCGACTGGCCAGCTTGAACGGCTGCAGGATGCGCTGGACGCTCTCGACGCACTCGAAGTTCTCGAGAGACAGAAGGTCTTCCTTGCCTCGCTCGTCACCGACGGCCCCGATGACCGTCCGGATCTCGCCCCGGATCATGTGGGGCGCGTAGCCCAGGGCCCGGACGCGTGCCGCGACCTCATCGATCTGTGTGTCCGTTGCTCCCGCCTTCAGCACGATGATCATCTGACCCTCCGCTCTCAGTCTTTGGCGATCCCGAGTTCAACGAAAAAGGCCGCGGGGTTGAGCCCGCGGCCTTGGGATCGTCGGCGCCGCGGGCTTCGGTCCGCCCGCGGCTCCCTGTCAGCTCATGTCAGGGTGCCTGGGCAGACCCCTCCGAAGAAAAAGTAAGAGAAGAAGCCACCGCGCCGTGTCTGTTGCATGAGGTGGTTGTTACTCTACTGGAGCGCGGTCGCGGCCGTCAAGGCTCTTGGCGCGACCTGATTTGCGGTGGAAACGCTTGATGAGGCGATCGCGGTAGTAGTACACGGGTAAGCAGAAGGCGCAGATGAGCGCGAAGAACGCAATGGCATAGATGTACTGCTGGTCTCCCACGTTGGCGCCGAAGTAGGACGAGATCCACGTGCCCGGAACGCGCCCGAGCGTGGAGACCACCGCGAACAGCCAGAAGGGCATGGGGCTGATGCCGAAGAGATAGGAAATGATGTCCTTCGGGAACCCGGGAATCAGATAGAGGATGAAGCAGAGGATCGCGCCCTCCGCCTCGAGGATGAAGTTCAGCCGGTTCCAGTTGTGATCGGACAACCACGGCCGTACCAGCGGCTCGCCCCACTTGCGTCCGACCCAGAAGCAAAAGAGCGTTCCGACCGTGAGGCCGATCGTCGAGTAGATCACGCCCCAGAGGGTGCCGAAGAGCGCGCCACCGACCGGGCCGGTGATCTCACCCGGGATGGGCGAAATGATCACCTGCAGCGCCTGGATGGCGATGAACACGACCGGCGCGGCCCAACCCCAGGCCGCCACCGTGTGCTTGAGGAAGTGCTTGTCGCGGTACAGGCGCACGATGAACCGGATCGACGGAGCGTCGGTGGCCACCAGCCAGATCACGAAAGCGAGGAGTCCTGCGAGGACGGCGGTTGCGAGGGCCCAGCGAGCGGTCGCGTTCAGGCGTCTCCGCCGCCGCCGCGGAGCGGTCACAGCGGTGGCCGGCGATCGCCCCAGGGGCACGCCGCCTCGTACGCCGCCGATGCAGCCAGGACCGTGCGGTCGGCGTGGCGACGCCCCACGATCTGAAGTCCTACGGGCCGGGCATCGTCGGTGACTCCGGCCGGCACGCTCGCCGCCGGCTGGCCCGTGAGATTGAAGAGATAGGTGAACGGCATCCAGCCCAGCACCGAGACGCGCTGTCCAGCGATATCGCGTGGGGGCGCCTGCCCCGACGCGAACGGCGGCACCGCCACCGTCGGTGTGAGCAGCAGATCGAAGCGCGCGAGGAACGCGTGGATCTCGGCCCAGTAGGCCTTCACACGCTCCTGGGCGAGCACGTAATCGCGCGCGCTGACACCGGCGCCGCGACCGATGAAGCGGACGAGCGTCGGATCGAGGTGCTTCTCGGCTTCAGGGAGTTGATCCGACCAGTGTGCGTAGAACTGGGCGGCGATCAACGTGCTGAATGTCTCCTCGGGATTGTCCCAGCCCGGGTTCACCACCTCGACGTGACAGCCCAATCCTTCGAACTCGGCAGCGGCGTTCTCGCAGATCGCCTGCACGCCGGGATCGACCGTCGCAAAGCCGAGGTCGGGCGTCCAGGCGACGTGCAGGCCCTTGATGGCCTCGTCACACGCCTCCACGTACTGCCGGCTCTCGCGCGGGAGTGAGAAGCGATCGCGATCGTCGCCGCCGGCGATGACGTCGAGGACGAGCGCGGCGTCACGCACGCTGCGCGTGAGTGGCCCCGGGCAGTTCACGTGCTCGTAGCCGGGGAATCCGAGCGTGTCCGGTACGCGTCCTCGTGATGGCTTGAAGCCGTACACGCCGCAGAACGAGGCGGGGATTCGCACGGAGCCACCGGCGTCAGTGCCGAGCGCGACGGGACCCAGGCCGCTGGCCACGGCCACGGCGGCGCCACCACTCGAGCCGCCGGGGGAGAGCTCGAGGTTCCACGGATTGCGGGTGATACCGAAGAGGGGGCTCTCGGTCACGGCCTTGTGGCCGAACTCCGACGTGGTCGTCTTGCCGAGGATGACGGCGCCCGCGGCGCGCAGCCGGCCGACCACCACCGCGTCGTCGTCGGGAACCGCTTCGGCAAACAGCCGCGAGCCGCCGGTCGTGCGCAGGCCGCGAGTGAAGATGACATCCTTGATCGACAGCGGCACGCCGTGCAGGGCGCCCAACGGCTCAGCCTTGGTGACGGCGATCTCGGCTTCACGTGCGCCGCGCCGAGCCAGGTCGTGGGCGACGAGACAAAATGCGTTGAGGCGTGGGTTCAGCGCATCGATTCGGGCGAGCACAGCCTCCGTCAGCTCCACCGGAGAGATCTGCTTCGACCGGATGAGGGCGGCGAGCTCGGTTGCGGGACGCCACACCAACTCGTCCACGTTCCTCAGCATCAACGCATTGTATCATTCCGCCTCGTGGACGCTGGCCGGGCGGCCCTCCGTCTCGGAGGCGAGGCGGCTCAGGTCGCGGACCTCGTGGCGCTCGCCGAAGTCGTGGCCGTCGAGCGACACGGTACGACGGTGTGCTACGCGGACGCTGCGCGCCGGCGCCGCCTGCTGGAGCTCGACCGCCACGGCACGCTCCTCCTCGCCCTTCGCTGGCACGACACGACGCTTGCCGAGGGGCGCGTGCGACTGTCAGATGGCACGTGGCTCCGCGTCGAACCACAGGCCGAGACGGGCGAGCCGTGGGGCCGCAGCGATCGCCTCTGGCACGCACGTACCGTCGCCGACCGCGGCGACGCGCTCACCCACTTCGAAGCGCTCGACTGGGCGGCCGTCGATCGCATTCCCACGCTCGCCGAGCCGGCCCGGCTTCCCGCCGGTGCGGGCGCAGCGGTGTTGAACGCCATCGCGTCACTGGCGCGCGACCAGGGCCGGGACTCGCTGCGCTATGGCGGCCCGTACCCGACCGAGCAGCTGTTCACGACGCTGCTGGACTCCTTTCACTACGACACCACGCGCGACGATCCCCTCGCGGCGTTCAGCCGCGGCGAGCTCGCCTGGCGCCCGGCGCCGCATGAACGCGTCTTCACTCCTGAGGGTGCGTGTGTCTACCTCCGCGAGCGTGTGGAGAAAGTCGTGTGGCGGTCACGCGTCTACCAGCGGCCCAACGCGCAGGGCATCGGTCGCCACGCGGCGTACCGTGTGCGCGACACTGGCGGACGTGTGGTCTGCTCGCTCTGGGCGCTGGGAACGGCGATCGAGGACACGCTGGAGCTGGACGAGGACGGCCACGTCGTGAAGATCCTCGAGCCGCCAGCGCAACCCGCCGAGCATCGAGCGCTTCCCCCGGAAGTGGCGGATGGGATCGGGGCGATCGTGGCGGCAACGAGCGCGCCGGCCCTCGGCCCGGCCCTTCGAGCCGCCGCGCGTCGTCTGACCCTGACGTGGGCGCCGCTGCACGGCGAGCTGGCCAGCATGAAGGGCGACGCCGTGCGCCTGTCCAACCGGCTGCGGGCCGTGCTCGCCGCGAGCCCCACCTCGCCGTCCGACGCCGCGCGCCGCGACGCCGCGCTGGCGACCTTGACCGAAGTGGCGCTCCTCCTCGGCGACACGCTCCGCGCTCGCGCCCAGGCTCACGTCGCCGCGCTCGACGAGAACGCGCAACGCGCGCTGCTCGAGACGCCTCCCCTGCCCGATCCCGACACCGCTCGCGCCATCACCGCGGCCGTGGCCGCGCTGGTCACGAGCGAGTGACGACGCGGCTCAGCTCACGGCGTGGATCACGACCCAGACGTTCAGGGCGATGAAGGCCGCGATGGAGACGATGGAGAGCGCGACGTAGCCGATCCACAGCCCGGCCTGGCGGCGCGATGCGGACGCTGGACGGCCGGAGACCAGCGACTTCACGTACGCCATGGCGTCATGCTTGAGCGTTGGCACGCCGAGGGCGTCGACGAGGACGTGGTACCCGTCCATCTCGACGAAGCAGAACGGATAGAGGGCCAGCACGAACGCCTGCCACTGGATCATCCCCGACGCGGCGGCGAACGCCTGCACGAAGCCGCCGTTCGGCGCCCGGAGCGCGAGCATGAACCACAACGATCCGAAGGCGAGGTGCACGAGGGTGCCCGACACGGCGGTGACGACCCGAGCGCGCCGGCTGGCCATGAAGATGTCGGTGACATCGACGTAGAACGTCGGCAGGAAACCGTGCAGGAACGTGAATCCGAACTCGCGGACGCGCCGGCCGTAGTGGACGAGGGCGAGCCCGTGAACGATCTGGTGAGCGGCCAGCGTGAGGATGAACAGTAGCTTCACGGTGATGATGGCCAGCAACGGGTTGGCGCCGAAACCGGCGGCCACGTCGGCGTCCCGCCAGAGTTTCGCCGCGGCCGCGAAGCCGGCCACGGCGAGGAGCACGCAGACCACGAGCGCGACCGGCGTGAAGAGCAGCCGCCCACCCCACCGGTAGGCTCGGCGGAAGAACGGCTGGACGCGCCGGCTCGAGATGTTGATGCGCTCGAGCGCGGTCAGCGCCGTCTCCGCGGCGCGCAGCAGCCGGCGCTCGCGGTTGCGGGCCAGCGCGTAGCGCAAGCGCGAGGCCGGGGTGAGCGAGAGCAACTGCGCCCGCTGGAGCTTCTTGATCATCCCGGGAATCAACTCGAAGTCGAACTGGCCGTAGCGGAGGACGTAGGCGGTCGCGATGTCCTGCACGGAGGCGCGCCCGTCCATCTGGTCCCACAGGAAGCGCTCGGGCTCCGAGAGCATCAGGAAACGCTCGGTCTGCGTGTTCTTGAGGATGAAGCTGCGCTGGCGGTCCACGCGCGAGGTGACCTCGGCCAGCTCGAAGTGTTCGGCGGGCACACGCTGTGGCCGCATCTTCACCCAGGCGGCGGCGCTGCCCACCGTGCGGATGTCGAAGCCGGCCTCGTCGCCGTCACGGCGGACGAGGAGCTCGAGCTTGGCGCGCCGGGGCGGCGCGGCGTCCGTCATCGCGACTCCATGTCCAGGCCGGTGGCCTCGAGGCCCCAGCGCGTGATCTCGGCGACCAGCTCGCCGGAAGCGCGCAACCGCTCGATGAACACGTAGACGAGAGACCGAAAGAACGCGGCCGCCGCTCGTGGGTTGACCTCGATGAGCAGGTGGAGGTGCTCACGATCGAGGACGTAGAGGGCGACGTCCGTCTCGGCCTGAATGGTCGCCGACCGCGGCGATCGATCGAACAAGCTCATCTCACCGAAGAAGTCACCGGCCTCCGCCCGCGCCAGGACCTGCTCGATCCGCCCACTGACGACCTTGGAGATGATGCTGGTCCCCTTCCGCACGACGAACATCTCTTCGCCGGGATCGCCCTCACGAAAGAGCACCTGGCGCGGCTTGAGGTTTCGCTCCTCGAGCCGTCCCGCGAACGCCAGCAGCTCGCTGTCGGTGAATTCTCGGAAGAGCTTCACGCTCTTGAGGAACGCCGCGATGTCGGCGGGGGCGGCCATCAGGGCGACCACCGTTCGGCGCGCCGATCACCGCGGTGCCGCTGATCGCAGGCGTCGGCACCGGGGACGTGGGAGCGCACGACCGAGGGCGGGAGCGGCGCCGCGGCGCGCGCGACGACCGTCACGCAACGCTCAGGTCGCGACGCGGCGGAGCAGGGTGGTTCGCAGGAGGACCGCGCGCTGATTGACCGGCGTGTCGGCCAGTCGAACCAGGGCGGCCTGGACGGCTCCCCGCTCGTCGTCGCTCAGCTCGTACTGGGCGAGGATCGCGTCCGGCGTCCGTTGCAGATCGGTGAGAAAGTCGGGATCGACCATCGCGCGGCCGACCAGGTCGGGCAGACGCTGGGGCATGGCCACGGGATGATACCAGAGGGCGATCCCTGAACAAAGGTGGAAGGCCCCACGTCCCATGAGTAGTGAACCCACGTATGGAGGTGACCCGAGATGAGATGGACACGTGCACTCATTGCCGGCACGCTCGCGCTCGCGGCGGGCGTCACGACCGTGGCCTCGGCCGCTCAGTCGTCGCCAGCGCAGACCCAGCAGCCGCTGCGGTGGGAGAGCCGGCTCAAGCAGCAGCTCGGACTCAGCGACCAGCAGGCGCAGGCGCTTCACGAGGTGTACCAGCGGGACGCCGACGCCAAGCGTCAGCACTGGCAGCAGCTTCATCAGGCGCAGACCGAGCTTCGCCATCTGGCGCTGACCAGCAACGACAACCAGGCCATCCAGGCCAAGCAGGATGAGGTTCAACGGCTGATGGCCCAGAGCGTCCAGATGCGCACGAGCACCCTCCGACAGGTGGCGCCGATCCTGACGCCCGATCAGCGGGAGAAGCTGGCTCAACTGATGGAGCGAGGCGGCCACCACGGCCGTCATCGTCGTCAGGCCTCGTGAGCCGGGGCCGGTAGCGAGAGCGCCGCTCCGGCTGCCCGGGGCGGCGCTGTCAACCCGGGGGCGGCCGCGCTCGTCAATCTTAATCGTGATGCGGTAGTCTGGGACGAGCGCGCGCCGCCGCCAGAGGTGACATGGCCAATCCTTCGCGTCTCTTCATTCTTCGCCCTGTCGCCACCGCTCTGCTCACCGCCGCCATTCTGCTGGCCGGAAGCGTCGCCTATCTGCTGCTCCCCATTTCAGCACTGCCGCAGGTCGACTATCCAACGATACAGATCCTGACCTTCTATCCGGGCGCCAGCCCCGACGTCATGGCCTCGTCGGTCACGTCGCCGCTCGAGCGGCAGTTCGGTCAGCTCCCCGGCCTCAAGCAGATGACCTCGACGAGCTCGTTCGGCGCCTCGCTGATCACGCTGCAATTCACGCTCGACTACGCGATCGACGTCGCCGAGCAGCAGGTCCAGGCCGCGATCAACGCCGCGGCGACCTTCTTGCCGCGTGATCTGCCCAGCCCGCCCGTCTACAGCAAGGTCAATCCCGCGGACACGCCGGTTCTGACGCTCGCGTTGACCTCGGATACGCTGCCGCTCACCAAGGTGCAGGACCTCGCCGACACCAACCTGGCCCAGAAGATCTCGCAGCTCCCCGGTGTCGGCCTGGTGTCGATCAGCGGCGGTCAGAAGCCGGCGGTGCGCGTGCAGGCCGATCCGAGCGCGCTGGCGTCCTACGGGCTCAGCCTCGAAGACCTGCGCGCCGTGCTCGGCCAGGCCAACGTCAACCAGGCCAAGGGCAATCTGGAGGGTGCAAAGCAGTCGTACACGATCGGCGCCAACGATCAGCTCCTCACCAGCGTGGAGTACAAGAGCGTCGTCGTCGCCTACCGCAACGGCGCACCCGTGCGCCTCTCCGACGTCGCGGACGTCGTGGACGGCGTGGAGAACGTCAGGCAGGCGGCGTGGATGAACGACAAGCCGGCCGTCATCGTCAACATCCAGCGGCAGCCCGGCGCCAACATCATCACGGTCGTGGACCGCATCAAGCGCTTGCTGCCCCAGCTCAAGGCCTCGTTGCCGTCGGCGATCGAGATCACGACGCTCACCGACCGCACGGCGACCATCCGGGCCTCGGTCGCCGACGTCGAGTTCACGCTGATCCTGACTATCGCCCTCGTCGTGATGGTCATGTTTTTGTTCCTGCGCAGCCTGTCGGCCACGATCATTCCGAGCGTGGCCGTGCCCATCTCGATCATCGGCACCTTCGGGATCATGTACTTGCTCGGCTACAGCCTGGACAACCTCTCGCTGATGGCGCTGACGATCTCGACCGGCTTCGTGGTCGACGACGCGATCGTCATGATCGAAAACATCGCGCGCTACATCGAGGCGGGCGAGTCACCGCTCCAGGCCGCCCTCAAGGGCTCCGAGCAGATCGGGTTCACGATCGTCTCCCTCACCGTCTCGCTGATCGCGGTGCTCATTCCCCTGCTCTTCATGGGCGACATCATCGGGCGGCTCTTCCGCGAGTTCGCGATCACGCTGAGCGTGACGATCCTCGTGTCCGCGGTCGTGTCGTTGACGCTCACGCCCATGATGTGCGCCCGGCTCCTGCGCGTCGCCCACCCAGGCACCGAGACGTGGTTCTACCGGGCCACCGAGCGGATGTTCGAGCGCACGATCGCGGCCTACGGTCGGACGCTGCAGTGGGTGCTCCGTCACCAGCCCGGGACGCTCGTCGTGACGGTGGCCACGCTCGTCCTGACCATCATCCTGTACATCGTCGCGCCCAAGGGCTTCTTCCCGCTCCAGGACACCGGCGTCATCCTCGGCATCTCGGAGGCGCCGGAGGTCGTCTCGTTCCCGACGATGGCCGACCGCCAGCAAGCGCTCGCCCGTATCATCCTGAAGGATCCCGACGTGGCGAGCCTGTCGTCGTTCATCGGCGTGGACGGCACCAACATGACGCCGAACAGCGGCCGTCTCCAGATCAACCTGAAGCCGCGCGAGGAGCGGAGGTCCGACGCGTCCGAGATCATTCGCCGCTTGCAACCGGCGCTCGCGGCGGTGGACGGCATCACGCTCTACATGCAACCGGTGCAGGACCTGACCGTCGAGGACCGCGTGAGCCGGACCCAATTCCAGTACTCGCTGGAGGATGCCGACGCGCGCGAGCTGGCCGAGTGGGCGCCGCGACTGATCGAGCGGCTGCGGACGCTTCCCGAGCTCCGCGACGTCGCCTCCGACCAGCTCGTCGGCGGGCTCCAGGTCTCCGTGGTGATCGATCGCGACACCGCCTCGCGCCTGGGTATCCAGCCGCAGGCCATCGACGACACGCTCTACGATGCCTTCGGTCAGCGTCAGGTCTCGACGATCTTCACGCAGCTCAACCAGTATCACGTCATTCTCGAGGTCGCGCCGCGCTTCCAGGACAATCCCGAGGCGCTCAAGGCGATCTACGTCAAGTCGGCCAACGGCACGCAGGTGCCGCTCAGCGCCTTCACCCACTACGTCACTGGATCGGCACCGCTGTCGGTAAACCATCAGGGCCAGTTCCCGGCCGTCACCGTCTCGTTCAACCTGGCGCCGGGCGTCGCCCTCGGCCACGCCGTCAACGCCATCAAGGCGGTCGAGCGCGAGATCGGCCTCCCCTTGTCGATCCGCGCAGCGTTCCAGGGGACGGCCAAGGCCTTTCAGGCGTCGCTCGCCAACGAGCCCTTGCTGATCCTGGCCGCGCTGATCACCGTGTACATCGTCCTCGGCGTGCTGTACGAGAGCTACATTCACCCGATCACGATCCTGTCCACGCTGCCCTCGGCTGGCGTGGGCGCCATCCTGGCCCTCCTGCTCTGCCGCACGCACCTCGACGTCATCGCCCTGATCGGGATCATTCTGCTGATCGGCATCGTGAAGAAGAACGCGATCATGATGATCGACTTCGCGCTCGACGCCGAGCGCGAGGAGGGCAGGGCGCCCGCCGAGGCGATCTACCAGGCGTGCCTGCTCCGCTTCCGCCCGATCATGATGACGACGATGGCCGCGCTGCTCGGCGGCCTGCCCCTCGCCCTCGGCAGCGGCACCGGCTCCGAGCTGCGGCGGCCGCTCGGCATCACGATCGTCGGCGGCCTGCTCCTGTCTCAGCTGCTCACGCTCTACACCACGCCGGTCGTCTATCTGGCCTTCGATCGCGTGGCCCGGCGGCTTCGGCAGGCGTCGCTCGGAGCGCCGCGGCCGGCCCGCGTGACCGTCGAGTGAGCATCTCCGAGCCCTTCATCCGTCGGCCGGTCGCCACCACGCTGCTGAGCTTCTCCCTGCTCCTGGCCGGCGCCGTCGCCTATCGCTTCCTGCCCGTGGCCTCGCTCCCGCAAGTGGAGTTCCCCGTCATCCAGGTGCAGGCCATTCTTCCCGGCGCGAGCCCGGAGACGATGGCGTCCTCGGTGGCGACCCCGCTCGAGCGCCAGTTCGGACGTATCGCTGGGGTGACGGAGATGACGTCGAGCAGTCTGCTCGGCGCGACCACGGTCGTCCTCCAGTTCGACCTCAACCGCAGCATCGACGCCGCCGCGCGCGACGTGCAGGCCGCGATCAATGCCGCGCGCAGCCAGCTCCCGGCCGGGCTGGTCAACAATCCGACGTACCGGAAGGTGAACCCGGCGGATGCGCCGATCTTGATCCTGGCCCTGACGTCCGATGCGATGCCGATCGGCCGCGTGTTCGATGCCGCCGATTCCGTCCTGGCGCAGAAACTCGCGCAGGTCGAGGGCATCGGCCAGGTCGTCGTGGGCGGTGGGGCCAAGCCGGCGGTTCGCGTCCGCGTCGACCCGAGCCTGCTCACTCAGCTCGGCATCGGACTCGAGCAAGTGCGGGCCGGGCTGCGCTCCGTCAACGCCAACGCCCCCAAGGGTCAGCTCACCGACGCGGCGACCTCGTGGACGATCCAGGCCACCGATCAGCTCTTCGATGCCGACGAATACCGTCCCGTGATCGTCGCCTGGCAAAACGGCGCGCCGGTGCGCCTCGGCGACATCGCCAGCGTCGAGAGCTCGGTCGAAGATCTGAGAACGGCCGGCCTGGCCAACGGCAAGCGGGCCGTGCTGCTGGTCGTGTTCCGTCAGCCGGGCACGAACATCATCGAGACCGTGGACCGGGTCACGGCGCTGATGCCCGAGCTGCGGGCCTCCATCTCCCCGGCCATCGACATCTCCGTCGTGCTCGACCGGACCACGACCATCCGCGCCTCGTTCCGCGACATCCAGCTCACGCTGTTGCTCTCGATCGCCCTCGTCGTGCTCGTCGTCTTCCTGTTCCTGCGCAAAGGGTCGGCCACCACCATCCCCAGCGTGGCCGTGCCGCTGTCGCTGCTCGGCACCTTCGGTGGGATGTACCTGCTCGGCTATAGCCTCGACAACCTCTCGCTCATGGCCCTGACCATCTCGACGGGCTTCGTGGTGGACGACGCCATCGTCGTGCTCGAGAACATCACGCGCTACATCGAGGCCGGCGAGTCGCCGATGGCGGCGGCCTTGAAGGGCTCGCGCGAGATCGGGTTCACGGTGCTGTCGATGAGCGTCTCGCTGGTGGCCGTCTTCATTCCCATTCTCTTGATGGGCGGGATCGTCGGCCGCCTCTTCCGCGAGTTCGCCGTCACGCTGACGCTGGCGATCGTCGTCTCGCTGGTCGTCTCGCTGAGCACGACGCCCATGATGTGCGCCCGGCTGCTCAAGCCCATCCCGCCCGGTGGCCATGGCCGGCTGTACCGGCTGAGCGAGCGGGCCTTCACGATGCTGCTGAACGCGTACGCGGCGACGCTCGGCTGGGTGCTGCGTCACCAGCGCGTGACGCTCCTGGTGATGCTGGTCACGATCGGCCTCAACATCTATCTCTTTGCGATCGTGCCCAAGGGCTTCTTTCCTCAGCAGGACTCCGGGCGAATCATCGGCAGCATTCAGGCCTCGCAGGACATCTCGTTTCCGGCGATGCGGGAGAAGATGGCGGAGTTCGTGAACATCGTGCTCACCGATCCGGCGGCGACCGCGGTGGTCGCCTTCACCGGCGGCAACCTCAACACGCAAAACACCGGCCGCATGTTCATCTCGCTCAAGCCGCTCCACGAGCGAAAGGTGTCCGCCGACCAGATCATCGGCCGGCTGCGGGGCAAGCTGGCCCACGTCCCCGGAGCCAATCTCTTCTTGCAGTCCGTGCAGGACCTGCGCATCGGCGGCCGCGCCAGCAACGCGCAGTTCCAGTACACGCTGCAGAGCACCGACCTCACCGAGCTCAACACCTTCGCACCCCGGATGCTCGCCAAGCTGCGCACCCTCGAGGGGCTGCGCGACGTCAACACCGACCAGCAGAACCGCGGCCTGCAGGCCGCGCTGGTGATCGATCGCGACACCGCCGGGCGCCTCGGCATCCAGGCCCAGGCGATCGACGACACGCTCTACGACGCCTTCGGCCAGCGCCAGGTCTCGACGATCTACACCGCGTTGAACCAGTACCACGTCGTGCTCGAGGTCGCGCCCGAGTTCCAGCAGAACCCCGAGGCGCTCAATGCCATCTACGTGAAGTCGTCCACGGGGGCCCAGGTCCCGCTCAGCGCCATCACCCACTTCGCGCCCAGTACGACCCCGCTGGCCGTGAACCATCAAGGCTTCTTCCCGTCGGTGACACTCTCGTTCAATCTGGCGCCGGGCATCGCGCTCAGCGACGCGGTGACCTCCATCCAGGGTGCCGAACGTGACGTCGGCCTGCCGGCCTCCGTTCGGGCGAGCTTCCAGGGCACGGCCCAGGCGTTTCAGGACTCGCTGTCCAATCAGCCCATCCTCATCCTGGCCGCGCTCATCACCGTCTACATCGTGCTCGGCGTCCTCTACGAGAGCTACGTCCACCCGATCACGATCCTCTCGACGCTGCCCTCGGCGGGCGTGGGCGCCATCATCGCCCTGATGCTCTGCGGGATGGATCTCGACGTCATCGCGCTCATCGGGATCATTCTCCTCATCGGGATCGTCAAGAAGAACGCGATCATGATGATCGACGTCGCGCTGGACGTGGAGCGGCGCGAGGGCAAGGCGCCGGCCGCCGCCATTTACGAGGCCTGCCTGCTCCGCTTCCGTCCGATCATGATGACGACGTCGGCCGCGCTGCTCGGGGCGCTCCCGCTGGCCGTCGGCACCGGCACCGGCGCCGAGCTGCGACGGCCGCTCGGCATCACGATCGTCGGCGGCCTGCTCGTCTCGCAGGCCCTCACGCTCTACACCACCCCGGTCGTCTATCTCTATCTCGAGCGGTTGCGGCTGCATCTTCGCCGCGCACGGCCGGTGGCCGTGCCCCACCGATCGCCGGAGCTCCAGCATTGACGACGACACGTCCTCTTCTCGGCAGCGCGCTGCTGCTGACGGCGAGCCTCGCGCTCACCGCCTGTTCGGGCGACAAGGCGGAGTCCAAGCAGTCGCAGCAGCAACGGCGGCCGGCCGTGCCGGTGACGGTCGCATCGGTGGAGCGGAAGACGGTCCCGCTGGAGATCCGGGCCATCGGCAGCGTCGAGGCGTATTCGACCGTCGCGGTCAAGGCCCAGGTCGGCGGCGAGCTCATGCGCGTCCACATCAAGGAGGGCCAGGACGTCCACAAGGGCGACCTCCTCTTCACCATCGATCCACGGTCGCTCCAGGCCGCCCTCGCCCAGGCCGAAGCCACCCTGGCCAAGGATCAGGTTCAGATCCAGCAGGCGCGCGCCGTGCTCGAGCGGGATCGATCGCGGATTGCCCAGGCCGAGGCGGCCCTGGCGCGGGATCAGGCGCAGCAGAGGAACGCGGTG
>QHTB01000184.1 GCA_003220615.1 Candidatus Rokuibacteriota bacterium | reverse complement strand
GAGCGGTGTCGGTGAATTCCTGCGCGCTCAGCTCGAGGGGAGCACGGGCCCCGCTGATGCGGTGGCCGCCGCGTGCGCGGTGCGCCGGGCGCGGGAGACCGATCTGGCCGGAAGCGTGGAGATCGATCAGCGCCTGGACGCGATGAAGTGGGTGCCGGAGTTCAGGGCCGGGAGTCTCCAGATGGGGCGACAAACAGCGCGCGTGGCCGAAGCCACCGGTGACGCGTTCATGGCGGAGCTCGCGCACGCGATCGACGACGGCGGCACGCCCGGCCATCACGCGGTGGTGTTCGGCGCCGCGCTCGGGCGCCACGACGTCGATCCCGAGCTGGTCGCCGCGGCCTATCTGCACTCCACGGCCGCGCTGCTCGTCAACGCGGCGCTTCGTCTCGTGGCCGTGGGTCAGCTCGAAGGCCAGCGGTTGCTCGCCTCGCTGCGGCCCCTGATCGGCCGGCTGGCCCACGCGGCGGCCATTGCCGAGCCCGACGAGATGTGGAGCTTCACGCCCGCGCTCGAGATCGCGGGTGTCCGTCACGGCGGGCTCGACGCCAGGATGTTTCGCTCGTGATCCCGAAGCCGCTCAAGATCGGGATCGGCGGCCCCGTCGGCTCGGGCAAGACGGCGTTGACCGAAGCGCTCTGCCTCCGGCTGCGCGAGCGCGTCGACATGGCGGTGATCACCAACGACATCTATACGAAGGAGGACGCCGAGTTCCTCACCCGGCGCGGCGCGCTCCCGGCCGAGCGCGTCGTCGGCGTCGAGACGGGCGGCTGTCCGCACACCGCGATCCGCGAGGACGCGTCCGTCAACCTCGAAGCCATCCGCGGGCTGCTGGGTCGATTCCCGTCGCTCGACCTGCTGCTGGTGGAGAGCGGCGGCGACAACCTGGCCGCCACCTTCAGCCCCGAGCTCGTCGATGCGACGGTCTACGTCATCGACGTGGCGGAGGGGGAGAAGATCCCGCGCAAGGGCGGACCGGGCATCACGCGCTCGGACCTGCTCGTCATCAACAAGATCGACCTGGCGCCGTACGTCGGCGCCGATCTCGGCGTGATGGAGCGCGACGCCCGCCGCATGCGGGCCGGCCGGCCCTTCGTCTTCACCAACCTCAAGACGGGCGACGGCGTCGATCGCATCGTCGAGTGGATCCAGTCGGAGCTGCTGCTCCCCGTGTGATTTCGCGCGTCGGCCGCGACGGCTGCCTGCATCTGCGCGTCGAGCGCCGGGGTGCGGTCAGCGTCGTGGCGCGATCGCGCTCGACGCTGCCGCTGCAAGTGCTCGCGCCGGTGGCCCTCGACGATCCGGGCGCCGTCGTCTCGATCCTCAATCCCACCGGCGGCCTCGTCGGTGGCGACCGACTCGACGTGACGATCGACGTCGGGCCCGGCGCCCACGCCTGCCTGACGACGCCGTCGGCAACCAAGGTGTACCGCACGACGGGCGCGATGGCCGAGCAGCACGTCAGCATCGTGGTGGACGCCGGTGCGATGTGCGAGTGGATTCCCGATCACACGATTCCGTTCCCGGGCTCCAGGCTCCGGCAAACGCTCGACGCCCGACTGGCGGAGGACGCCCGGCTGATCGTGGTGGACGCCTTCGCCGCCGGACGCGTGGCGCGCGGGGAGACGTGGCGCTTCGACCACCTCGAAAGCGCGCTGAGCCTTCGCGACGCCCGCGGGTGGCTCTTCCACGACCGCTTCGTGCTGCGCGGTGGTGGCGACTATGATGGCCTCGTGGTCACCGATCGCCAGCCCTACTTCGCGGCCGTGGTCGTCGTCGCTGATGGCCCAGCCGCCGAGTTCGCTCGCGCCGCGACCATGGCCGGCGAAGCGGCGGGCGCCACGGTGGCCGCGGCGCCGCTGCCGCGCCGGGGCGCGATCGTCCGGGTGCTCGCGGCCGACGCGCCGGCGTTCGTCGCCGCGCTGGAGGCCGTGTGGACGGTGGCCCGCCTGCGCCTCCTCGACGCTCCCGCGCTCGCCCTGCGCAAGCCGTGATCCGCAGCCCTCTTCGCTGGCAGACGCAGGGGGATTCCGCTACACTCTTGACGGCTCGGCTATGTTCAGCCTGATCCCGCGGGAAGTCCGCTTCTTCGACCTGTTCGAGCAGCAGTCGCAGCACATGATCCAGGGCGCTGCGCTGCTCTACGAACTGGTCCACAACTTCGCCGACGCGCGCGCCAAGGCGCACGCCATCAAGGAAGTCGAGCACCAGGGAGACCAGGTCACCCACGAGATCGTCAAGCGGCTGAACACCACGTTCATCACGCCGATCGACCGGGAGGACATCCACGATCTGGCGACGCGGCTCGACGACGTGCTCGACTACATCGAGGCGGCGGCCGAGCGCCTGGTGGTGTACCGGATCAAGGAGCCGACCTCGGCGTGCCGGGCGATGGCCGAGGTCATCGTGCGGATCGTCGAGGCGACCGACCGGACGATTCGATGCCTGCGCACGATGGACCCGGGGTTCCACGAGCACGCCGTCGAGGTGAACCGTCTCGAGAACAGCGCCGACAATCTCCTTCGCGACAGCCTGGCCGCCATGTTCGAGGCGTCGAGCGATCCCATCGAGGTCATCAAGTGGAAGGAGATCTACGAGACGATGGAGATCGTCACCGACCGCTGCGAGGACGTGGCGAACGTGATCGAAGGGATCATTTTGAAGATGGCCTGACGTGTTGACGCTCATCGCCTGCATCGTCCTCGTCGCCCTCATCTTCGACTTCATCAACGGATTTCACGACGCCGCCAACTCCATCGCCACCGTCGTCTCCACCCGCGTGCTCACCCCGCTGCAGGCCGTGGTGTGGGCGGCCTTCTTCAACTTCATCGCCGCCTTCGGCTTCGGTGTGCAGGTGGCCAAGACCGTGGGCAGGGGCGTGGTGGAGTCGAACGTCGTCGACCAGTGGATGATCCTGGCCGGGCTGGTTGGCGCCATCGTCTGGGATCTGATCACGTGGTACTGGGGGTTACCGACCAGCTCGTCGCACGCGTTGATCGGCGGGTTCGCCGGTGCCGCCGTGGCGAAGGCCGGGTTCGGGTCGCTCATCGGGGCCGGACTGATCAAGATCGGCGTCTTCATGGTGCTGGCCCCAGTGATCGGGCTGACGGTGGGCTTCGCGATGATGCTGGCCACGGTGTGGATCTTCAAGGACGCCCACCCGGGGCGCGTGGACTGGCTCTTCCGCCGACTGCAGCTCGTCTCGGCCGCGGCGTACAGCCTCGGCCACGGCACCAACGACGCCCAGAAGACGATGGGGATCATCGCGGTGCTACTCTTCTCGGCCGGCTACCTCGGTCGGGAATTCTACGTGCCGTTCTGGGTGATTCTGGCCGCGCACGCGGCCATCGGCCTGGGCACGCTGTCGGGCGGCTGGCGCATCGTGAAGACGATGGGCATGCGCATCACCAAGCTGCGCCCGGTCGGCGGGTTTTCCGCTGAGACCGCGGGCGCGCTGACGCTGCTCGGGACCGCCACGTTCGGCATTCCCGTCAGCACCACGCACACGATCACCGGAGCCATCATGGGCGTGGGCTCGCTCCAGCGCTTTTCGGCGGTTCGCTGGGGCGTCGCCAGTCGGATCGTGTGGGCGTGGATCGTCACGATCCCGGCGTCGGCGGGCGTCGCGGCCGCTTCCTGGTGGATCCTGCATCTGCTCGGCGTCTGAGCGTATCGCCACCCCCCTGCGCTAGAGTGGCGGCATGGCCGCCGAGGTCCTCGTCGTCGAAGACGAGCCCGACATCCGCAACCTGATCGTGCTGCACCTCTCCCGCGAGGGCTTCCGCTGCCGGACCGCCAAGAGCGGCCCGGAGGCGCTGCGCGAGGCGAGGGCGGCGACGCCCGATCTGGTGATCCTCGACCTGATGCTGCCCGATCTCGATGGCCTCGAAGTGTGCCGGCGCTTGCGGAGCGATGCGGCCACGGCCACCATCCCGATCATCATGCTCACGGCCAAGGCTGACGAGGTAGACCGTGTGGTGGGCCTCGAGATGGGTGCCGACGACTACGTCGTCAAGCCGTTCTCCCCCAAGGAGTTGATCGCGCGCATCCGCGCCGTACTCCGGCGGGCGCGGCCGGCCGCCGAGGCGCGCGTGTTGCGCGCCGGCGCCGTCACGATCGACCCCATGCGCCATCAGGTCGACGTGGCGGGGACGGCCGTCGAGCTCACGCCGAAGGAATTCGATCTGCTGCGGGCCCTGGTGGAAGCGGCCGGCCGCGTGCTGTCCCGCGAGCAACTGCTCGAGCGCGTCTGGGGCTACACGCGAGGCGGCGATATCGAGTCGCGGACGGTCGACGTCCACGTGCGCCGTTTGCGCGCCAAGCTCGGCGACACCGGCCGGCGCATCGCGACGCTCAAGGGCGTGGGCTACCGGTTCGAGGACGACTGATGCTGCCCGCGCTCTTGCACGCCATCCGCCGCAGCATCGCGCTCAAGCTCACGCTCACGCTGATTGGCTTCGTCGGGATCTCGCTGATCGCGGCCGGGATCTACCTCAACCAGGCGCTGGAGACGTTCGCCGTCGAGGCGCTGGAGGCGCGGCTGGCCACGGCAGCCCGGCTCTTGATGGAGGACGCGCGCGGCCTCGTCGCGCGACGCGCCGGTCCCGACGCCGTCCGGGCCTTCGCGGTGCGGGCGAGCGAGCCATCGGGCTCGCGCATCACGCTCATCGCCCTCGACGGCCGCGTGCTGGGCGACTCGGACGTGCTGACCGCGGCCCTGCCCCAGGTGGAGAACCACGCGGGGCGTCCGGAGGTGCGGGCGGCGCTGGCCGGCCACGTCGGCCGGCACCTGCGCCGCAGCGTCACGATCGACCAGCCGTTGCTCTACGTCGCGCTGCCCGTGCGCGACGGCGATCAGATCACGGCCGTGCTGCGCCTGGCCCTGCCGCTGTCGGCGGTGACGGCGAGCTATCGCGCGATCCACCGGGTCATGCTGATCGGCGGGCTCGTCGCGCTGCTCGTCGCACTGGGCATCGGCATGTTCGTGGCCGGACGGGTGACGGACCCGGTCGTCCAGATGCAGACGATCGCCCGCGAGATGAGCGAGGGCAACTTCGCGGCGCGCGCGCCCGTGCGCTCACCCGACGAGATCGGCGTGCTGGCCCGCGCCATCAACACGCTGGCCCAGCGGCTGCGGGACCGGCTCGCCGATCTCCAGCACGAGCGGGCCAAGATCGGCGCGATCCTCGACGGCATGGTCGAGGGCGTGTTGGCCGTCGATGGCCGCGGCCACGTCGTACTGATGAACGAGCGCGCCCGGACGATGTTCGGCCTCCAGACGGCGCGGCCCGAGGGCACGCCGTTGCTCGAGGTCGTCCGCCACGTCGGCCTGCACGAGCTGGTCGGCCGGTGCCGGCTGAGCGGCGAGGGCACCGTCGTCCGACGCGAGCTGCGCGTGGCCGGGCCCTTCGAGCGCACCGTCCAGGCCAATGCGGTGCCGCTGCGGCTGGCCGCCGATGATCCCGGCGTCGTCATGGTGCTGCACGACGTCACCGAGCTCCGGCGGCTCGAGCAGGTACGCACGGAGTTCGTGGCCAACGTCTCCCACGAGCTGCGCACCCCGCTCACCGCCATCCACGGCTACCTGGAGACGCTACTGAGCGGCGCGCTCGAGGATCGCGACCACGCGCGGCGCTTTTTGGAAATCGTCTTTCGTCACACCGAGCGGCTCGGCCGCCTGCTCAACGACCTCACCGACCTCTCCAACATCGAGCTCGGCCGCGTCATCTTGAAGATCGAGCCCACGCGCCTGGACGAGGTCGTCGAATCCGTGCTCGCCATCATCAAGCCGCGTGCCGAAGTGAGCGGCGTCACGCTCACCGCCGACCTGCCCGGGCCGCTACCGGTGCAGGCCGATCGCGACCGTCTCGCCCAGATCCTGATCAACCTGGTCGACAACGCGGTGAAGTACACGCCGCGCGGCGGGCGCGTGACGGTCAGGGCGCGACCCGTCGCGGCCGCGCGCGTCGCGATCGCGATCGAGGACACCGGAGTCGGCATTCCCGCCGAAGACCTGCCGCGAATCACCGAGCGCTTCTACCGCGTGGACAAGGCCCGCTCGCGCGAGCTCGGAGGCACCGGGCTCGGGCTCGCCATCGTCAAGCACCTGGTGGCCGCCCACGGCGGTCAGCTCGAGATCGAGAGCGAAGTCGAGCGCGGCACCATCGTGCGCGTCACCCTGCCTGCCGGCGAAGTGCGGTAGACTCGGCCGCCGCGCGCAAGCGCTGCGGAGGAGGGGCGTATGGGCGAGAGCATCCGGACGGTGGATTATTTCTACATGGAGTCGCCCGATCAGCCGGGCGAGGCCGCGCGTGTCCTCGATCAGCTCCGCAAGGCGGGCGTGAACCTGCTCGTCTTCTCCGGCTTTCCGGCGGGACGCAAGGCCCAGCTCGATTTCGTTCCCGAGAACAGCGCGGCGTTCCGGTCGGTGGCCAAGGCGGCCAAGTGGAAGCTCAACGGGCCGAAGAAGGGCTTTCTGATCCAGGGTGACGACCGGGTCGGCGCCGTCGCGGACATTCTCGGCCGGCTGGCGGCCGCGAAGGTCAACGTCACGGCGACCGACGCCGTCTGCGCCGGAGGAGGACGCTACGGCGTGATCCTCTGGGTGAAGCCGCGCGACGTGAAGAAGGCGGCGACGGCGCTCGGCGCCAGCTAGGAGCCGGCCAACGGTGCTTCGCCGGGCGTCACGACGACGTCCCGGCGAGCACTGCCTCGCACGACGCCGAGCGTGAGCGGCCGTCCGATCGGCCATTCGGCGAGGAACCGATGGAGATCGTCGATCCGGGTGACGGCCAGCCCTTCGACGACCACCAGGACGTCACCCTCGGTCAACCCCGCCTGAGCGGCCGGGCCACCGGTCTCGACGGCGACGATCTCCACGGCGCGCTCCTGCACGAGGCCGAGCGCCCGCGCCACGCGTCGATCGAGCGGGCGAGGTTGCGCCGTGAGTCCCAGCCACGCGCGACTCACGCGGCCATGGGCCAGGAGCTGGGGCACCACCCACCGCGCGGTGTTGGCCGGGATCGCGAAGCTGATGCCCTGGGCCATCGCGATGATCGCCGTGTTGATCCCGACGACCTGAGCACGCGAGTCCACGAGCGGCCCGCCGGAGTTGCCGGGATTGAGCGCGACGTCCGTCTGGATGACGTTTTCGATCAGCCGGCCACCCACGCCGCGCAGCGTGCGTCCGAGCGCGCTCACGACGCCGGCTGACACGGTCGACTGGAAGCCCAGCGGGTTGCCGATGGCGATCACGAGCTGGCCCACGCGCAACGCGGCGGAATCTCCGAGCGGCGCGTAGGGGAGACCGGTGCCGTCGGCGCGCACGACCGCCAGATCCGTCGCCGGATCGTCGCCGACGAGCGTCGCACCGAGTGTACGCCCGTCGGTCAGCGCGACCTCGAGCCGCGCGGCGCCGTGGACGACGTGGCTGTTGGTCAGCACGTAGCCGTCGGGCGCCAGCAGGATTCCCGAGCCAGCGCCCACGCGGCCGCGGCGGCGATCGCCTGCGGTGAGGCTGACGACCGTCGGGCCCAGCGTCTCGACCGCCGAGACGACGGCGTGCGAGTACGCATCGAGCTCGACGCCGTCGGCGACGAGGACCGGCTCGATCACGCGGCGATCCGCGCCATGCCCGCACCCGCGGCGGCCGGGTTCCCCAGCGCCGGCTTGACGACGAGCTCCCAGGTTGCCGGCGTATGCGCGAGCGCCTTGCCGGCGGCGGCCTCGAGCAGGCTTTCCCACCCGGTCGGCGTCGCCAGGATGACCCGGCCTGGATGCCAGGGCGTCGGGGGCTCCACGTTCACGGACACGTACGACTCGCCTCCCAGCACACTGATGACCGCTCGATGCACGTCGGCGCGAACGATCAGCGCCCGCGCCTGCTGACGATCGGTCCAGGCGCGCCAGGCCAGCGGGGCAAACGCGAGACCGGCGACCAGGATAGGAGGAACGATCGCTTCCACCATGTGGAGTTCACCTCCGCCGCTTGGGATGCCGGGGGGCCCCGAGGGGATTCCTTGAAGCGACCGTCACGAAAACTTCACCGACGACGTAACACAGCGGTGACGGCGCCTCGCGACACTGAAGGCAGGTGAGAGAAACCTCGGCGGGCAGTGAGGGTTCATCGGCCAGAGAGGGGGACAGCGTGAGCGTACTGATGAAATCTCAGCATCGGTGGCTCGAGCGCGGCCAGGGAGAACCGGTCGTCCTGCTGCACGGCCTGATGGGACAGATGCATCACTGGGACGACGTGCTCGACGAGCTGGGCGGCGCGTGCCGGGCGATGGCGCCGACGCTGCCGATCTTCGATCCTGGATGTCTGGAGCCCTCCATCGACCTGCTGGCCCGTTGGGTCGTCGACTTCCTCGACGCGCTCGAGATTCCCCGCGCCGTGATCGGCGGCAACTCGCTCGGAGGCCACGTGGCCCTGGCCACGGCGCTCGCCTTTCCCGAACGGGTCCGCGCCGTGATCCTCACCGGCTCGTCGGGGTTGTTCGAGCGCAGCTTCACCCGCGGCGTGCCGCATCGGCCGACCGCCGACTACCTGCGCGAGAAGATGGAGGAGGTGTTCTTCGACCGTACGCTCGTGACGCCCGAGTGGGTGGAGAGCGTCCGGTGCACGCTCATCGAGCGTGCGAGCGTCCGGCGCGTCCTCGGGTTCGCGCGAGCCGCCAAGCGCGACAATCTCGAAGCGCGGCTCGTCGATCTCGCGGCCCCCACGCTGATCGTGTGGGGCGCCGAGGACCGCATCACGCCGCTCGACGTGGGCCGGCGCTTCCATGCCCTCATTCCCGGCTCGCGGCTCGTGATCCTGGCCGGCTGCGGTCACGCCCCCATGCTCGAGCATCCTCGTGCGTTCGCCGGGATCGTTCGCCGCTGGCTCGCCGCCGAGCGTCTCCAGGGTGGCGCGACCGTGGGGGCGGGGGTGCCGCGGTGATCGCGAGAATTGGCGGCGTTCTGCTCGACCGGCTCGCCGATCGTCGCCGGCGCGCACTCGAAGCCCTGGCGCGACGGCCCATGGAGGCGCAGAGGGCGGCGCTGCTGGACCTGGTGCGCCGCGCTGAGGGAACGCGGTTCGGACGGAGTCACGATTTCGCAGGAATCCGCTCGATCGAGGACTACCAGGCCCGTGTCGGCGTCGGCCAGTATCTCGACTTTCGCCCGCTGTGGACCCGTGTCCTCGAGGGCGAGCGCGACGTGACGTGGCCGGGCCGCCCGCGGTACTGGACGAAGACGTCGGGGACCACGGCCGGCGACAAGACGATCCCGGTGACCGACGAGGCGTTCGCATCCCATCGCAAGGGCGGCTGGGACGCCCTGCTGCTGGCGGCGGCGAAGGTCGGAGGACAGCACCTGCTCGGCGGCCCGATGCTGTTTCTCGGCGGATGCACGCGCTTGTCCCCGATCGGCGTGAACGGCCTCGTCGGCGATCTGTCCGGTCTCGTCGCTCGCCGGCTGCCGCCGGGACTGCGCGGGCGGTATTCACCGGGTCTCGACGTGTCGTCGATTCCCGACTGGGAGACCAGGCTGGCGGCGGCCGCTCGGCGCGTCGCTGGACAGGATCTCCGCCTGCTGTCGGGCATGCCGTCGTGGCTCTTGATCCTCTTCGACGAAGTCAGCCGGCGGCACCCCGACGTCACGGACCGCTGGCCGAATCTCGCCGTGCTCATCCACGGTGGCGTGGCCTTCGCGCCGTATCGCCTGCGCTTCGAGGAGCGCTTGGGCCGGCGGCTCGATCGCATCGAGGTCTATCCCGCGTCCGAGGGGTTCGTCGCCGTGCAGACGGAGGCGTCGGGCGGCCTCACGCTGATGCTCGACTACGGCATCTTCTACGAGTTCGTCCCGGTCGAGGATCTCGGGCTCGGCCGGCCGCGCCGTCACACCGTGGCCGACGTCGAGCTCGACCGCAGTTACGCCATCCTGCTGACGACACCGGCCGGACTCTGGTCGTACATCCTGGGCGATACCGTGCGCTTCACCGCCCGCGATCCACTGCGCCTCGTCATCACCGGGCGCGTGCGTCACTTCGTGAACGCGTTCGGCGAGAACGTCATCGTCGAGGAGGTCGAGCAGGCGATGGTGAGCGCGTGCGACGCGAACGGCGCCGAGGTGGCCGAGTTCACCGTGGCGCCCCGGTATCCGTCGGCGACGGATCCCCGCGGCGGCCACGACTGGATCGTCGAGTTCCACCGGCCGCCGCGCGACGGCCAGCGCTTCGTGCGCTCGATCGACACCGCCTTGAGCGCACTGAACACCGACTATCGCATCACGCGCACGGGAGACGTCGGCATGACGGCGCCGCGCGTGCTGGCGGTGGCGCCGGGAACGTTTCATCAGTGGATGCGAACCGCCGGGAAGCTCGGCGACCAGCACAAGGTCCCGCGCGTCATGAACCATCGCGACCTCGCCGACGCGCTGCTGGCTGCGTCGAGGCCACCCCCGGGAGGAAACGGCCGCGTCCGCGATCTGACGGCGGCGCGCTTGACGGCCTCGCCCGAACGCTTCTACTCTCCGGGCGTGAACCCGGAGCGTCGCCCGTCCCGGTTCGAGCGAGGAATTCCGTGACCAAGGATCAAATCACGCTGCTCTACGACTACAACTACTGGGCCAACGCCCGCGTGCTGAAGGCAGCAACGAACGTGAGTCGAGAGCAGTTCGCCGCTCCCGCCCGCCTCAGCCAGGGGAGTCTTCGCGGCGCGCTCGCGCATACGCTCGGGACCGAGATCGTGTGGCGCCTGCGGTTCCAGGAAGGGATCTCGGTCTCCACGCTGCCCCCGGAGAGCGACTTTCCGACGCTCGACGCGTTGCAGGCCCGCTGGGCCGAGGAAGAGCGGACGATGCGCGGCTACCTGGCCTCCCTCGGCGACGAGGCCCTCACCGCGAAGCTCACGTACAAGAACACGAAGGGCATGCCGTTCGAAAACGTCCTCTGGCACCTGCTCGTTCACGTGGTCAACCACGGGACCCAGTTCCGGGGCGAGGCCGCGGTGGCGTTGACGGAGTACGGCCAGTCGCCGGGCGATCTCGACCTGCTCGCCTTCCTGCGGGCGCGAGCATGATCACGAACTCCCGATCGAACACCCGTGTCGACGAGGTCGCGAGCGGCATCTATCGGCTCAGCACGCCGTCGACCAAGCTCCCCGGCGGCTTTTCGTTCAACCAGTACCTGGTGGTGGACGACACGCCGCTGCTCTTCCACACGGGGCCCCGCGGGATGTTCCCGCTGGTGCGCGAGGCGATCGCCGCGGTGATGCCGGTCGAGCGCCTCCGCTACATCGCGTTCTCGCACTTCGAGAACGACGAATGCGGCGCGTTGAATCTCCTGCTCGCGGCCGCGCCGACCGCCGAGCCGCTGTGTGGTCGCATCAACGGGATGATCAACGGCGACGCCTTCGACCGGGCGCCCCGCGTCCTGGCCGACGGCGAGGCGCTCGGGCTCGGCACCCACACGGTCCGCTGGATCGACACGCCGCATCTGCCGCACGCCTGGGAATGCGGCTACCTGTTCGAGACCGGGACGCAGACCCTCTTCTGCGGCGATCTCTTCACCCAGCCGGGCACGGGCGACACGCCCGTGACCGAAGCCGACATCCTCGAGCCCAGCGAGACGATGCGGGTGGCGCTCGACTACTACGCGCACGCGCGCGATACGCGCGCGCTGCTGGAGCGGGTTGCCGCCTTGAAGCCGACGACGCTCGCCTGTATGCACGGCAGCGCGTGGAAGGGCGACGGCGCCGCGCTCCTTCGAGCCCTGGCCGACCGCCTGAGCGCGTGACCAGTCTCGGGCTCCCCGACGCCGGGCACCGATCAGCCCACGGCCTCAGGCCCCGTCGAGCCGGCGGCGAGCGCCGGAATGATGAGGTCGGCCGTGGCGAGATTGGTCGCCAGCGGGACGTTGTGGACGTTGCACACGCGGAGCAGGGCGCGGATGTCGGGGTCGTGCGGCTGAGCGGCGAGCGGATCGACGAAAAAGAACGCGGCGTCGATGCCGCCGGTGGCGGCGAGCGCGGCGATCTGGGCGTCGCCGCCCTGTGGCCCCGGCAGCAGCTCTTCGACCTCGAGGCCCACCTTGTCGCGCATGAGCCGGGCCGTGTGATGCGTGGCGATGAGGGCGAAGCGGGCGAGCGCGTCGCGGTTGTACGTCGCCCAGGCGACGAGGTCCACCTTCTTGTTGTCGTGTGCGATGAGGGCCAGTCTCCGCATTCGTGAAGCGCTCCTCTGTCGAGTGATCGTTGGCGGTCGAGCGATTCATGTGATCGTCGCCCATTCTGCGCGGGACGCAAGCGACATCCTCGTGACGCGCCCGTGACGGTGTCGCGCTTGACGGGATCGTCGGGCGTGGCGATGATCGTACGCCAGGGAGACCGGAACGTGATGGCGCCGTCATCACGTTGCAACCGGTGGCGCTCGATACTCCGCATGGTCGCAACGTCGACACGTCGAGGAGGGTCGTCATGACGCTGAGCCGCCGCACGTTCCTGGGAAGCTCGATCGTCGGCGCGAGCGCGCTGGCCACAGGTCGGCGCCGCCCGGTCTGGGCCCAGGGCGCGCCGGCCGCGGTGACGTCGGAGGCGGCGCGCCCGCGCTTGGCCCACGGCGTCCAGAGCGGCGACGTGACCGGAGATCGCGCGATCATCTGGAGCCGGGCCGATCGGCCGTCGCGCATGATCGTGGACTGGGCGACCAGCGAGCGCATGCTCGGCGCCCATCGCGTCGTCGGCCCGGCCACACTGGCCGAGAACGACTTCACGGCGCGGGTGGACCTGGGCGGTCTGCCCACGGGCCAGGAGATCTTCTACCGGGTCCGCTTCCAGGCGCTGGCCGACGAGCGGGCATTCAGCGCGCCGGTGAGCGGCCGACTGCGCACGCCGCCGGCGGCCCGCCGCACGATCCGCTTCTGCTTCTCGGGCGACGAGGCGGGGCAGGGGTGGGGCATCAACCCCGAATGGGGCGGCATGAAGATGTACGAGGTCATGCGGAAAGCCGATCCCGACTTCTTCATCCACTCCGGCGATCAGATCTACGCGGACGGACCGATCAAAGCCGAGGTGCGGCTCGACGACGGTTCGCTGTGGAAGAACGTGGTGACGGAGGCCAAGGCCCACGTCGCCCAGACGCTCGCCGACTTCCGCGGCAACTTCGCGTACAACCTGCTCGACGACAACAAGCGCCACTTCACCGCCCAGGTGCCGGTGCTCGTGCAGTGGGACGATCACGAGACACGCAACAACTGGTATCCGGGGCAGACGCTGGGGGACGAGCGCTACACGGAGCGGAGCGCGTCGCTCCTGGCCGCCTACGCCAGGCGGGCCATGTTCGAGTACAACCCGTTCCGCATCGATCCGGTGGACCCGGAGCGGATCTACCGCTCGTTCTCGTACGGCCCGTCGCTCGAGGTGTTCATGATCGACGAGCGGAGCTATCGCGGCCCGAACACGCCGAATCGCCAGGCCACGCTCGACGCGGAGTCCGCCTTCCTGGGAGCCGAGCAGCTCCGCTGGCTCAAGCGGGCGCTCCTCGACTCACGCGCGACCTGGAAGGTCATCGCCAGCGACATGCCGATCAGCATCGTCGTGCCCGACCTCAATTCCGACGTACCCAAGGGGACCTACGAGGCGTGGGCGAACGGCGACGACGGACCGCCGCTCGGCCGCGAGCTCGAGATCGCCAGCCTGCTCGGCTTCATCAAGAACAACGGGATCAAGAACGTCGTGTGGGTCACGGCCGACGTCCACTACGCATCGGCCACCCGCTACGATCCCGGCCACGCGAAATTCACCGACTTCACGCCGTTCTGGGAATTCGTGGCGGGGCCCATCAACGCCGGCACGTTCGGACCGGGTGACATCGACAAGACGTTCGGTCCCGACGTCCGGTATCAGAGCGTGCCGCCGGGCATGAAGCAGAACCGCCCGCCCACCGAGGGCAAGCAGTACTACGGCATGGCGGCCATCGACGGCGCGACCGAGGTGATGACGATGTCGCTTCACGACATCACGGACGCCGTGCTTTTCAAGGTCGTCATCAACCCCGAGCGGGGCTAGACGGGGGAGAGCGAGGCTAGACCGCCGGGCGGAGCGCAGGCACCGAGCGCCGCCCGAGGCCCACGAGGCCGAGCGAGGCCAGGGCGGCGCCGCCCACGAGCAGCCAGTCGCCGCCGGCCAACGGTGTCACGCCGAGCACACGTCGCAGCAGCGGCACCTGGGTCGCCAGCGCCTGCAGGGCGACCGTGCCGCCCACGACGCCCGAGAGCATCGGGTTTCGCGCCACGCTGCCCACGCTCGATCCCGCTCGACAGTTCAGCGCGTGCAGGATCTGCGAGGTCGTGAGCGCGGAGAAGGCCACGGTCGCCGCCCGCGCGCTGTCACCGCTGCTCGCGAAGGCGAGGCCGTGGGCGGCGAGCGTCGTCGCCGTCAGCACCGCCGCCTCGGCGCCGACGCCGGCGAGGCCGGCGCCGCTCATCAGCGGCTTCGCGGGATCGAGCGGCGGGCGCTTCATCACGTCGGCGCTGCCCGGCTCGGTGGCCAGGGCCAGCGCCGGGAAGACGTCGGAGAGCAGGTTGATCCACAGGAACTGTGTCGCCGACAGCGGCCGTCCGACGCCCACCGCGAGCGCGCCGAGCGTGACGAGGATCTCGCTGAAGTTCGTGGCGAGCAGGAACTGGAGCGCGCGCGTGATGTTGTCGCGGATCGTGCGGCCCTGGGCGATGGCGTCGACGATGGAGCCGAAGTCGTCGTCGAGCAGGACGACGTCGGCGACGTCACGGGCGACGTCGGTGCCGCGTTCACCCATCGCCACGCCGATGGCGGCGGCGCGCAGAGCGGCCGCGTCGTTGATGCCGTCGCCGGTCATCGCCACGACCTCGCCCGCCGCCTGCAACGCGCGCACGATCTCGTACTTGTGCTCGGGCGTGACCCGGGCGAACACGTCGATCTCGCGCGCCAGCGCCGCCAGCGCGGCGCGATCGAGCCCGGCCAGCTGGCCGGCCTCGGCGACCCGCACGTGGCCGTTGTGTGCGATGCCGAGGTCACGCGCGATCGCCGCCGCGGTCTGGGCCTGATCGCCGGTGATGAGGATGGTCCGGATGCCGGCGGTGCGGCAGGCGGCGATCGCTTCGCGGACGCCGCTCCGAACCGGATCGCTGAGGGCCACCAGGCCGAGCCACACGAGGTCGTCATAGGCGGGCTCGCCACCCGGGGCGAGCTCACGGTAGGCGAGGCCGAGCACCCGCATCCCGCGGGCGGCGAATCCGGCGTTGGCGGCACGGATCGCGCGCCTCGCCTCCAGCGTGAGCGGTTGCGATCCCGTCGCGTCGAGCCAGTGGGTCGCACGCGCGAGGACTTCCTCGGGGGCGCCCTTGACGGCGATGAGCCGGCGCTCGCCGTCGTGGTGGACGGTCGCCATCCAGTTCTCACCGTTCTGGCGGGGACGGACGCCGAGGAGCGGGAAGCGGCGCCGCAGCGGCTCGTAATCGAAGCCCGCGTGTTGAGCGGCCCGGAGGAGCGCGCCTTCGGTGGAGCTGCCGCGGATCTCCGTCCCACCGTTCGCCAGTTCCGCCTCGTTGCACAGGACGCCGATGGCGAGCGCGCGGGCCAGTCGCGCGTCGTACTCGGCCACCGGGGAGCGGTACTCGGTCCCCGACAGATGCCAGCCGTAGACCGACATGCGGTTCTCGGTGACCGTACCCGTCTTGTCCGCGCAGATCACCGTCGTCGCCCCGAGGCTCTCGACCGCGGCCAGCCGTCTCACGAGCGTCCGTTGGGCCGACATCCGTCGAACGCCCAGGGCGAGCGTAGTGGTCGCGACGGCGGGCAGACCCTCGGGCACGGCGGCGACGGCGAGCGAGATCACCGAGCGGAGCATTTCGACCAGTGGCACGCCGCGCAGCAGCCCGAGCACGAGCGTGCCGCCGCAGAACGCGAGCGACACGCCCACGAGCTTGCGGCCGAGTCGATCGAGCTGGCGCTCGAGCGGCGTCGGCGGCGCCGCCGTCTCGCCGACCAGAGTGCGGACCCGCCCGATCTCG
This sequence comes from Candidatus Rokuibacteriota bacterium, assembly GCA_003220615.1. Taxonomy (GTDB): domain Bacteria; phylum Methylomirabilota; class Methylomirabilia; order Rokubacteriales; family CSP1-6; genus 40CM-68-15. Next base: position 8,803 of record QHTB01000184.1, on the reverse strand, counting down.
GTATCACGTCCGGTGGACGTGACGACGGCGAGTCCCGCGCCTTCGGCGACGACGGTGCCGGCGAAGATCATGTTGACGCGGTCGGCGAGCCCGGCGTCGTCGGCGCACACCTCGTGCGGCCGCTTCGAGACGGGAAGGCTCTCGCCGGTCAGCGCCGACTCGTCCACCGCGAGGGCCTGCACCTCGACGAGGCGGGCGTCGGCGGCGATCTCGTGACCGGCCCGCAGCACCAGGACGTCGCCGACGACGAGCGAGGCGGCCGGGACCAGGACGTCCTGTTTCTCACGGCGGACGAGGGCGCGAGGCATCGTCGCGTTCTGGAGCGACATCAGGACGCGCTCCACGCGCCGCTCGGTGACGTAGCCGACCACGGCGTTGATGCCGATGACGGCGATGATCACGCCCGCATCGATGACCGCGCCGCTGACGATCGACAGGGTCGCCGCCACGCCGAGCACGAGGACCGGCACCGACATCACGTGGCCGGTGATGATCTCGAGCGTCGACTTCGGTCGCGGTTCGGGCAGGCGGTTGTCGCCGAAGCGGGCGAGCCGCGCCCCCGCCTCCTCGACGTCGAGCCCGGCTGCGATCGACGTCTCGAGGCGGCGGACCACGCCGTCGGCCGTGAGCGTGTGCCAGCCCTCGGCACGCGGGCGAGCGGGGTCGTGCGGCATGGGCCCCGACGCGGCGGCTTCGGCGACGACGGCCAGCAGGCGGCGCAGGTCGAGCGCGGGGGCGTCGAAGATGATCAGGACGTTGCCGGTGAGGGTACTGGCCTGAACGCGGCGGATCGCCGGCTGTCCAGTGAGACGCGCGATCAGGCGGGTTGCAACGTCGGGCCTGCGCCGAAGACCTTCGACTCGAACACGGGCACGTCCAGGGAGGGTGAAGACCGGAGCTACCGCGGGAAGGACAACGGATTTCCTAGACGGCCGGCGTCGAGCTGCAGCCGTCTTCATACGACGACGCCAGCGACCGCCCGCGGGTGGCGGGCGCGCCGGCGAGCTAGCGGGCTGCTGGGCGGGTGCGCGAGCCAGGCGCGAAGCCGCGTTCGGCGATGTAACGCGACATCTCTGCCTGGAACGTACGGTTCTTGGCCGCCGCGGACTCGAAGACGACGTCGGCCAGGAGCCCGATCAGCAGATGCACCAGCGCCACCGAACCACCCCCTCCGTGGGCCCGAGAGGCCCCGCTCCTTACTTCGAGGGTACGGGCACATCATGTCAGTTCGATGACGAGGCGCGAACATTTTTGTTAAGGCGCCGCCCTCGCCGACGAACCGGCTGGGCCGCCGCGGACCCTTTCTGGGCTGTCGCCAGCGCCGCACCGACCGTAATACCGTGCGTCAGCAAGATGCTGGCCAGGGGCTTCGCGAGACCGAACGAGGCGAGACCGACGACGCCGAGGCTCGCCTTGGCGGCGATGTCCACGGTGCGCCGCACGGCCACGATCGCCTCAGCGGCCAGGTCGAGAGCCCGCACGACCCGATCGAGGCCGCCGCTGATGAGGACCACGTCCGCCGCGGCGGAGGCCACCTCGGCGCCGCCGGGAACGGAGATGCCGACGTCGGCCTCCTCGAGCGCCAGCGCGTCGTTCACGCCGTCACCGACCATGGCCACCACGCGTCCCTCCCGCTTGAGGCGGCGGATCAGCCTCGCCTTCTCCTCCGGTGAGAGCTCGGCATAGTGCTGGGCGAGCCCGAGCGACTCGGCGATGACGCGGCTCGGCTCGGGGTGATCCCCGGTGAGGAGGATGATGTCGCGCATCTCGCGGGCCTTCAGCGCGTTGACGGCGTCCCTCGCCTCGGGCCGCAGCTCGTCCTGCAGGACGAGCAGTCCGGCCAGCTCGCCGTCGATGGCGACGAACGTCGCGGCGCCGCCCATCCGGTGAGCGCTGCGCTCGTCGGCGTCGGCCGCCGCCAGGCGTACGGCGCGGGATTCCATGAAGCGGCGACTACCGATCAGCACGTGGCGGCCTTCGACGTTGACGTCGACGCCGAGGCCGACCTGCGCCACCGGCGCGACGGCGTCAGGAACGCGGAGCTGCCGCTCGGCGGCGAGGTGCCGGATCGCGCGGGCGATCGGATGCTGGAACCCGTGCTCGGCCGCGGCGACGAGCCGGATGAGCGCGTTCTCGTCGAGGCCGCGAGCATAACAGGCGACACGGGCGACGCGCGGCGTTCCCGAGGTCAGCGTGCCGGTCTTGTCGAAGACCACGGTGTCGATGCGCGCGAGGGCCTCGAGCGTGCGAGGTCCCTTGACGAGCACGCCTTCGTCGGCGGCCCGCTTCATGGTCGCCAGCACGGCGGTGGGAATCCCCACGCGAGCTGCGGTGCCGTAGTCGGCGACGAGGATGGCGACGCCCGCGTCGACGCTGCGCGCCACCAGAGTCCCCAGCGCGGCCAACCCGAGCGTGCGACCGACCTCGCGGTCAGCGAGACGCTCGGCGAATACCTGGATGTCGGGCTTTTCGTCGGCGGCCGCCTCGATCGCCTGGACGATGCGGCCCACGGCGGTTTCGAGGCCGACGCGATCGACGCGAACCTCGATCTCTCCGTACTCGACGCGGGTGGCCGCGAACACGGCGTCGCCGTTTCGCCGCTCGACCGGCAGCGCCTCTCCGGTCATCGTCTGTTGATTCACGAGCGCTTCGCCGGCCACCACGGTGCCATCGACAGGGACGATCTGGCCGGCGGCGACAACGATCACGTCGTTGGCGCGGAGTGACGCAGTCCGAACCTTGGTGCGACGATCGCCGTCGATCCGCTCGACGACGCCCTCCTCGGGCGCGATCAATTCACGCACCGATCGCCGCGTCGTGACCACGCTCTTGGCCACGATGTAATCGCCCAGTGCGCGCAGCCCGGGCAAGAGCGCGGCCGCAGGCCAGTTGCCACGCAGTACCAGCAGCCCGAACGTGGACGCATCGAGGAGCTGGCCATCGACCCGGCGGCGCCTGGCGAGCGCCTGCGTCGCGTGGGCGAGCATTGGCAGCCCGCTGGCCAGCACCAGGGCCGCGCGGAGCGGCGCGGCCACCGGCAGCCACGTCAAGGCGAACACGGCGCCGGTCCCGAGCACGCTGAGCAGGGGAATCCGTCGCGTCTCGATGCGCGGGTGCGGTGTGGCCGAGGCCCGCGCGCGGCTCGGCGCATCGAGCGCCTCACTCAGCTCGTGAAGATTGTCGATCAGCGAGGCTTCGGCGAGGAGGAACGGATCGTAGAGGATGCGAACGCTGCCCGTGGTGGGATTGCCGTCGACGCTGCGAATCCCCGGAATCCGGCGAACGCCAGCTTCGACGACGTCACGCCGGCCGGCAAACCAGCGCGCGGGGTATCGGATCCGCAGTCGCCCGCGGACCGCATGGGCGATCTCGTAGCGCATCCGGTCAGTCGCGACCGTGAATGTTGTAGTCGCGGAAGAGCCCGTGCGCGTACCAGAGTGCCGTCGACCACGGCAGCGAGCGGATCGGGCCGCGCGTGAGGTCTCGGATGGCCCACAGCGTGAGCGCGAGGGGAAGCAAGACCCCGAGCGTGAACACGCCACCTGACGCGCGGCCCAGTCGACTGTCCATCCCGCTCACGGTCTGGACCAGCGCCGCGGCCACCGGCGACCCGTTGCCGGGCGTCGCCGGTGCATCGGAAACTGGAGCAATATCGACGCCGGCCTGCTCCACGATGGCGTCGACGATCGCCTCGGCCTCGATCTCCGCGGGCCGGTAGATCGTCAGCAGGCTCCGGGTCCGCGGCGACCATCGACAGCTCACGACGCCCGGGAAGTGAGAGACCGTCCCTTCGAGATCGGCGATCCGCGCGGTCATCGGCAGGCGGACACGGAGCCGCCCGGGAATGTCCTGAACGATCGCGAGAGCCTCGCGGGGCAAGGGTCTGTCCGCGCTCAGGACGTCGGCCGGCGGTTGCCGTTGCCGCGGCGGCGACCCCGGGCCGGGGCGGCGGCTGGCTCGGGGTCACTGTCGGCCCCGACACCGTGGTCGATCCCGTGCGCGACACCGTTGCCGTTCCCATTGGCGATGATCGTCTCGCGACGCGCCCGGGCTTCGGCGGCGATGTCTTCCATGACCTCCATCTGCTCGGCGAGGATGCGGCGGCCCTCCTCGACGAAGCCGAGTCCGGCGGCCATCGCTTCCACCGCGAGGGGACGAAAGACTTTCGAGAAGAGCGGGATCATGACGGCGGCCCCGATCCCCAGGAGAAACGAAAACGGCTGGATCCTCATGCCTCGACCTCCGAAGTCAACGCTGATGGTGTCAGGCGACGCGACGGCGGGACCGCGAAGCACGCGCGATCGGGGCCGCGTCCGCTTTGTTCAACGACTTGCGACTGCCGACGTTGGCGCGCGTGACCGCTTCGTCGACCACACCACGCACCAGGCGCACGGTGGCCGAGCCGATCCGATCGGCGGCGTCGAGGGCGCCGTCGGCGGCATCGCGAGCGATGCGGGCGACGTCACCGCCGACGTCACGGCCGGCGACGACCGCCCCGCCCATCATCGTGCGGGCGACGCGCCCGAGGTCTCCGCCGATCACCTCCGCCGCGCGGATGGAGCCGCGCACGGCGCTCACGGCGGTGGTGCCGACCTCCGTCCCGATCTCCTGCATTCCTCTCAGGGCCGACACCACCGTGCCGGTGAGGACGTTGACGGCGCCCACCGAGATCGCCTCGACCCTTCGCATCGTGTCGTTGGTGGTCGGTGTATGGCCATTCGTGTCGCGTGATCGTCTTGTCGTCGGCATGTCAGCCCTCCTCGGGACCCAGCGGGAGTCGGAAGGGCCACATTCCAACCGGCTCAGGCCCCGATGTCAACTGGTTGCGTAACGCAAACGTAATATTCGACCCGGCGGGCCGCCTGGCTATAGTCCGCGGCGCGCCGGAGTCATCCGGCGACCGGAGGTCTCATGCGAACCGAGGACGCGATGACCGCCGAAGTCGTCGAGTTGCTGCGCACGTTGATCCGCAACGCCTGCGTCAACGACGGCACCGACGCGTCGGGGCACGAGATCCGCAGCGCCGACACGCTCGAAGCATACCTCTCCGGCGTCGGGCTCGCCATGGAACGCTACACGGCCGCGCCCGGCCGCGTGAGTCTCGTCACCCGGATCGACGGTCGTGATCGGCGCGCGCCCACGTTGCTGCTGCTCGGCCACACCGACGTGGTTCCCGCCGACGGCCGTGGCTGGCGCCACGATCCCTTTGCCGCCGACGTCGACGACGGCGTCGTGTGGGGACGCGGGGCCATCGACATGCTCAATCTCACGACGACGATGGCCGTCGCCTGTCGCCGCCTGGCCGCCGGCGCTTTCCGACCGGCCGGCACCCTGATCGTCGCGGCGGTCGCCGACGAGGAAGCGAACGGCACGCACGGCGTGGCGCACCTGCTCGATCGTCACGCCGACGCCATCCGCGCCGATTACGTCATCACCGAGGCGGGCGGGGTGCCGGTGCCGTCACGCGAAGGGCCGCTCCTTCCAGTGACCGTCGGCGAGAAGGGCGTGGGCTGGCGGCGCCTGGTCGTGCGGGGCACCGCCGGCCACGGCGCGCTGCCGTTCGGAGCGGACAATGCGCTGGTGACGGCGGCGGCCGTCGTGCAGCGTCTGGCCGCCTACCACTCGCCGGCCCGCATTCTCGACGTGTGGCGGCGCACCGTCGAGGCGCTCGGTCTCGACCCGGCGATCACCGCCGCCCTCACCGATCCTGAGCGCGTCCTCGACGCGGCCAGGTGGCTCGACAGTCCGGGACTGGCGCGGGTCGTCCACGCGTGCACGCACACGACGCTGTCGCCGAACGTCGTGCGGGGCGGCACGAACGTCAACGTGATCCCCGACCGGGTCGTCATCGAGGTCGACGTGCGGACGCTGCCGGGGGTGAAGGCGGCCGACGTCGACGCGATGCTGGCCGACGCGCTCGGCGATCCCGCGGAGCGAGTCGAGATCTCGGCTCCGGCCTTCGGCGAAGGCTCCATCAGCCCGATGGAGACGCCGCTTCGCGATGCCCTGGCCCGAGTCGCCGCCGCGCTGGTGCCTGGCAGCCGTCTCGTCCCCCAGCTCGCTCCCGGCGCCACCGATGCGCGTCACTTCCGCTGGTGCGGCGTTCCCGCCTACGGGTTCGGCCTGCACTCGCGGCGGATCCCGTACACCGAGTACCCGTTGATGTTCCACGGCGACAACGAGCGCATCGACGTCGAGAGTCTCGGGCTGTCCTGCCTGCTGTGGGAGCGATTGGCGCGCGATTTCCTGGGCTGAGGCGCGTGGCCGTCGCGCCGGGCCGCTCGAGCAATTGTTCCCTCCTCGACGCCACGCTACCATCGTCAGCGACGCGACGCGGGCACCGCGGATCAAGGAGGACGAGATGGCCGGACTCGACGTCACCGCGCTCTTCGAGGCTCGTGGCGATGGCCACTACGGAGAAGCCGTGACCCAGCGCGACCACGCGCTGCAGTGCGCGGGGCTGGCGTCTCGCGCCGGCGGCGACGACGAGCTGGTGCTCGCGGCCCTGCTGCACGACCTCGCCCACCTCGCGGTGCCGGAAGGGCGTGAGACCGCCGAGCGTCATCACGGCCATCGCGGCGCGGCGCTCGTCGCGCCGTTCGTGCCCGCGCGCGTTGCGTGGATCATCGAGCACCACGTGGCGGCCAAGCGTTATTTGTGCGCGGTGGACCCCGTCTACTTGGAGCGACTCTCGCCGGCGTCCGTGCACTCGCTGGCCGTCCAGGGCGGCCCGCTTCACCGAGAGGAAGCGATGGCGGTGGCCGCGCATCCCTGGTTCCCCGATGCGCTGAACGTCCGTCGCTGGGACGAAGAGGCCAAGGACCCGCAGGCGAAGACACCGCCGCTGAGCGCATGGGTGCCGTTGCTCGAGAGATATTTCGGCCCGCAGACGCTGCGCCGCGCGTGAAGACGATCATGTGACCCGGCCGCCGAGGTCATCGCCGACGGCTCGGTCAGCCGCGATGCGAAAGGTTTACGGGATCGTCATCGTCCTGTAACCCGTGCCGGAGACACTCCGCCCGTGGGAAGAGCCATTGAACGTCTCGACGCCATGCTCGATCCGATGACACAGAGCCCGCCCCGCAACGCCAGCCCGCAACGCCGAGGCCGTGTGCTCGTGGTGGAGGACGAGCCCGACGTTGCCGAGCTGATCCGCTACAACCTGGTCAAGGAGGGCTGGGAAGTGCTCACGGCCAGCTCGGGCGCCGAGGCGCTCAAGCGCGTGCGCGAAGCCCACCCCGACGTCGTGCTGCTCGACATCATGGTGCCGCATCTCAACGGTTGGGAGGTCTGCCGGCGACTGAAGGAGGATCCGGAGACGCGAGCGATCCCCGTGATCATGGTGACGGGACGCGTCGAGGAGGGTGACAAGGTGCTCGGCTTCGAGCTCGGCGCCGACGACTACGTCACCAAGCCCTTCTCGCCACGCGAGCTCGGCGCGCGCATTCGGGCCGTCGCTCGACGCCGCGTCGGCACCGAGGAAGACCCCAAGCGCTCTCTGGTCAAGGCCGGCGAGCTCGAGATCGATCGGTACCGCTTCGAGGTGAGGATGAAGGGCCGCGCCGTCGAGCTGACGCCGAAGGAGTTCGAGCTCCTCGCCGTCCTCGCCGGAACGCCTGGCCGTGTCTTCGGCCGCGACGAGTTGCTCGACGTCGTCTGGGGCCGCGATGGCTTCGTCGAGCCCCGGACGGTGGACGTCCACCTCGCCCGGCTGCGCCGGAAATTCATCCTGGCCAAGCTGCCGGCGCCGAGAATCGATACTGTCCGCGGGGTCGGCTACCGGTTCCGCGAGCCAGCGTAACGATGTTGTAACAAAGCCATAACTCTTGCGAAACACGCCCGGCGCACACTGAGGACCGGGAGGGAGAGCCAATGATGACGTCACGACGCGTGGTCGTCGGTCTGCTCACGGCCGTGGTGGTCGCGTGGAGCTGCGGCGTGGGCCCGGCAACGGCTCAGCTTCTCATCAATGGTGCGGGCGCGACGTTTCCGTATCCCATCTACTCCAAGTGGTTCGACGAGTACGCCAAGATCTCCCGCAGCGTGAACTTCAACTATCAGTCCATCGGGAGCGGCGGCGGCATCCGCCAGATCACCGCCCGCACGGTGGACTTCGGCGCCACCGATGGCCCGATGACCGATGAGCAGTTGAAGGCGGCGCCGGGTGAGCTGTTCCACGTCCCGACCGTGATCGGCGCCGTGGTCGCGACGTACAACTTGCCGGGCAATCCCAAGCTCCGTTTCACGCCCGACATCCTGGCCGACGTCTTCTTCGGCAAGATCACGAAGTGGAACGATGCGCGCATCAAGGACGTCAACCCGGGCGCGAATCTCCCCGATCAGCCAATCGTCGTGGTCCATCGTTCCGACGGGAGCGGCACGACGTACATCTGGGTGGACTACCTCGCCAAGGTCAATTCCGAGTGGGAGCAGAAGGTCGGGCGCGGCACGTCGGTCAAGTGGCCGGTGGGCCTCGGCGGCAAGGGGAACGAAGGCGTGGCCGGACAGATCAAGAACACGCCCGGCGCGCTCGGCTATGTCGAGCTCGCCTATGCCATCAAGAACAACCTCCCGGCAGCATCGATCCGCAACAAGGCCGGCCGGTTCGTCGAGCCGACGATCGGGAGCACGACGGCGGCCGCCGCAGGTGCGGCAGCCGAGATGCCGCCCGACTTCCGCGTCTCGCTGACGAACGCTCCCGGGCCCGATGTGTACCCCATCGCCAGCTTCACGTGGTTGCTCGTCTACCGCGAGCAGCCGGACGAGGTGAAGGGTAAGGCCATCGTGGGCTTCCTCTGGTGGG
>QHTB01000183.1 GCA_003220615.1 Candidatus Rokuibacteriota bacterium | reverse complement strand
TTTCCGCGCGGGGCTGACGAGAAGGATGGCAAGAACGATAGCGCGCTCGCCGTGTACATGCTGGTGCCCTACTCGCGCATTCGGGGCCCCAAGGCGGTCAAGTACATCTGGAGCGAGAAGGTTCCGGTGGGCACGCGGCTCGAATCGAACGGTGGCCTGACGCAGGTGCGCGTGCTCGACAGCGGGACGGACAGGCGGGGGCAGTGGGTCGAGCAGCGTGTCAACGCCCGCGAGGACTACTTGAAGTATTTCGACGAGAAGGACGTTCCGAAAGCCGCGGGGATCGCGGTGCTCACCGATTCTGACGACACGAAGTCGAGCGCCCAGGGAGACTACGCGAACTTCCGCGTGTGCAAGGAGTAACTCATCGGAGGGCAATGACGTGTCTCTTGATGCTCTGTGGACTGCCGAGTTTCAGGTCGTGAGCGGTTGGACGAACGGCGGCGTGGTCGTCCTGGAAAAGGGCCGCCTCTTCGGAGGCGATGGCCAGTACTACTATGCGGGGCGCCCCTCGCTGAATCCCCAGGACAAGACGTCACTGTCCGGCCATCTCAAGGTCGTTCACTACCACGGCGAGCGGACGACGGCGTTCGGTGACGTCGGCCCGGCGTTCAACCTCGAGATCCAGGGGACCCTGCTGTCCCCGACGGCGATCTCAGGCGTGATGAAGCGGCCCGGCTTCGCGACGCTCGCGTTTCGCCTGGCCAGACGCGAGGAGCTGTCCTAGGCGCGCGAGACGGGAAGCGGGCGAGGCGCGGCACCCTTTGTGATGCCCGCGAGGCCGCGCCCGATCCGTGGGCGGTCCCAGAAGCGCCTGCCGCAATCCAGACATTGATACGGGCGGCGTCCGAGCAGCGGAAGCACCCAGCGCTCCACGAGTCCAACCGACAGCTCGCGGTGGACCAGCGCGCTTCCGCAGGCCTGACAGCGATGACTTCGGCCAGCGACACTCCGCGGCACGGTCGATGTCGCGGGGATGGTCAGGCCGTAGAGGTCGCGGGCGATCTCGGGTGTCATATTCTCTGAATCGGCATCGGCTCGCCCGATTCTGAGGTCCCCTCGGAACGATAGTGCGTTTGGCTCATTGCGTGAGCGGGGCCCTTCGCCGCAATCTCGAAGCATGCCCAGGGTTCCGGAGTGCCCGAGTTGTGGCGGCCGTGACGTGCGCCGTACGCGCCGCGAGGGACTCACCGAGCGGCTGCTCAGCATCATCTATATGTACCCGTTCCGCTGCGACCGCTGCCGGTGCCGCTACCGCGCCATGCGGTGGGGAAGGCGCTACACCAAGCGCGTCCCTGCGTGAGCTGTGCTAGCCTCCGGCCATGCCGGCCGGAGACACCGATCTCGACGAGTTTTTCGATCACGGCGTGAGCGACGGCCTCCCCGTCGTCCCGCCCACGCGGGCACGGGTGAGCCGGGCTGTCGAGATGTCGGGGCGCGACGGCAGCGAGCTGGTCGCGGAGGTCCCTCCCAACTACGGTCGCGCCACCGTCGAAAAGATCGCCGTCAACGCGGTGATGGCCGGCTGCCGCCCCGAGTACCTCCCCGTCGTCATCGCCGCGGTCGACGCCATCTGCGATCCCGCGTTCGACCTGCATGGCGTTTCCGCAACGACCAACGCGCCCACGCCGCTCGTCGTGATCAATGGCCCGGTCCGCGGGAAGCTCGGCGTCAACTGTGCAGCCGGCGTCTTCGGACCCGGCTGGCGCGCCAACGCCACCATCGGTCGGGCGGTGCGACTGGTGTGCGTCAACCTCGGGGGCGCCAGGCCGGGCGTCGTCAGCATGTCCACCCTGGCGCATCCCGGTCGCTACACGTACTGCATCGGCGAGCACGAGGAGGTCAGCCCGTGGACGTCACTCGCCGTCGAGCACGGCTTCGCGCCCGACGACAGCACCGTGGCCGTGCTGGCGGCCGACGCTCCGCTGACCGTGTATGATCAGCGCAGCCGGACGGCGCCGGACGTCCTCGCCACGATCGCGGGCAGCCTGGCCGTCGTCGAGAGCCACAAGATGACCCACTGGGGAGACACGCTGGTCGTCCTCGGTCCCGAGCACGCCCAGATCGTCGGTGACGACGGCTGGGACAAGCCGCGTATCCGTCGCTTCCTGTGGGAGCGCTTGCAGCGTCCCGTGTGCGAGCTCGTGCCCGGACGTGACGGCGGCGATGGCCTGCCCGAGCACGTGCTACGCAAGTTCCCGCACCCCGAGACCGACACGACCCTGATTCCGAAGTTCCGCGAGCCCGACAATCTGAAGATCGTGGTCGCCGGCGGCACGGCCGGGCGCTTCTCGGCGATCGTACCCGGCTGGAGCTTTGCTCGCGGCTCCCGGCTCGTGCTGCGAAAGATCGCCAACGCATGAGCGACCGCCACGCCGCGAACGATCGCCAGCCCACGAAGGAGATCCCATGAGCGACGACTATCTCGACCCCACCGACTCCGTGGCCGTCCCGCGCAAGACCGCGGCGCGGCCGGCATCACTCGACGGCAAGGTCGTCACGCTGCTCGACATCAGCAAGGCGAAGGGTGATCACCTGCTCGATCGCCTGGAGGCGCTGTTGCGCGAACGCGCGCGCCCCAAGGCCATCGTGAGGAAGAAGAAGCCGACGTTCGCGCGGCCGGCCCCCGACGATCTGCGCCGCGAGATCGTGGGGGCCACCGACGTCCTCGTGGAGGGACTCGCCGACTGAGGGTCGTGCACAACGTGCAGTGTGCACGACGGCGTGTTCTTCGAGGACCATGGAATTCCCACGGCGACGATCATCTCGTCGGAGTTCATTCGGGCGGCCCGTGCCCAGGCCGACGCGCTCGGCGCGACCGAGTATCGCACCGTGGTCGTGCCGCACCCGATCCAACCGCTGACGCGGGAGGAAGTGCAGGCGCTGGCTGACAAGGTCTACGACGAGGTGGTGCGGAGGGTGACGACGTGACAACCGCGCGCACCTGGTATCTCTTCGACGTGAATCCGTCCACGCCGCCGGCGCTCACGGTGGCGCCGGGCGAAGCGTTCACACTCGAAGTCGGGGGCGCCCTGCGGGACGTGTCCGACATCCGTTACGTGCCGACGCCCTTCACCCCGGCGTGCAACGGCCATCCGCTGGCGCCGATCGCGGGCCCGGTGCGCGTCAGTGGCGCCGAGCCCGGCGACGCGGTCGTGGTGGAGTTGCTCGAGATCACCCCGCACGGCGAGGGCAAGACGGCCATCCTGCGCGACTTCGGCGTCCTCCGGACCCAGTTCCCCGACCCGATGGCGCTTTCGTGTCCGATCAAGGACGGCCGGGCGTGGTTCGGGGGACGCATCCCGATCCCGCTCGCCCCGAATCTCGGCACCGTGTCGACGATGCCGCCGGACGGATACAAGCCGTCGTACGCCGGCGCCTACGGAGGCGATTTCGATCAGAAGGACGTGCGAGCCGGCTGCCGCGTGCACCTGCCAGTGCTGGTGCCCGGCGCGCTCGTGTTCTTCGCGGATCCCCACGCCGCGATCAGCGACGGCATCATCGGCGGCGCCGGCGTGGAGTGCGACGCCACCGTGCGGGCGCGCATCGGGCTCCAGAAGCACACGCAACTCGATCGCCCGATCCTCGAAATCGACGACACCGTGCAGGTGCTCGGCTTCGGGCCCACGGTGGAAGCGGCCACCGAGGACTGCTCGCGAGGTGCCGTCGAGCTCGTCGTCTCCCGGACGGGCCTGGATCCGCGCGAGGCGTACATGCTGCTCTCGGTCGTCGGCGAGCTGCGCATCGGCACGTCACCGCGGCCGGTGATGGCGGCCCGTCTCATCATTCCGCAGACCGTACTGAGCGCGGCGGCCCAGGGCAGCGCCTGATGCTGATCGGCGCCTTTGCGCTGGCGCACACGCCCCAGCTCATCGCGCGGCCCGACACGGAAGATCGCGACCTGGTCCTCCGCGTCCACGCCGCCTTTGCCCGGGTCAAGGCGCGGCTGACCGCGCTCCGGCCCGATGCGCTGGCCGTCATCGCCGGCGATCACATCGAGGCGTTCTTCCTCGATGCCGTGCCCGCCCTGGCCGTGTACGTGGGCCGCGAATGCGCCGGCACGTTCGGACCCTACGAGTATCGGTTTCCGATTCACGAGAGCCTGGCCCGCGCCGTGGTCGAGCAGGGGATCGAGCGCGGGTTCGATCTGCTGTACACGCAAGACCGGCGTCTCGACTACGCGTTCTTCGTCCCGCTCCACTTCACGATGCCCGAGCCGGCGCCGCCCATCGTCCCCCTGCACGTGAACGTGTATCTGCCGCCCCAGCCGACGCCCCGGCGGTGTTACGAGTGGGGGCGGGCGCTGGGCGAGATTCTGGGCTCGCGCCCCGAGCGCATCGCGCTTATCGCATCCGGCGGGATGTCTCACTATCCCGGGACCGACCGCTACGCGTCGCCGGACTTCGACTGGGATCGTCGCGTGCTCGAAACGCTCCAGGCCGGGCGCGGAAGCGATCTGGCGGCCGTCACCGGGGAGGAGCTGGACAAGACAGGGAACATCGAGCTACGGACCTGGATCACGCTGCTCGGCGCCGTGGGTGATCGCCCCGCCGACGTCTACTGCTACGAGCCCTCCTGGCACCACGGAAACGCGGTCGTCGAGTGGCGTGTGTGAGCGGTATGAGTGAGGACGCGCACTATCGCTTTCCGCCGGCGGCCGCGTACCGTCTGAACCGCTGCCTCTTCGCGCTCAAGTCCGATGCCGCCTTCCGCCAGAGCTTTCAACAGGACGCGGCGCGCGCGATGACGGAGGCCGGGCTCGGCGACCACGAGCAGAAGCTGATGCTGGCTCGCGACCGCGACGCGCTCATCGCGGCCGGCGCCCATCCGTACCTTGTCTTCATGGCGGAGCTGCGCCTCCGAATGGACCGGAGCGCGTTCGAATATTTCTGAAGCGGGGTTTCAGGGGGCGTCACACGCCGACGCTGAAATTCGGCCGCCGGGCAGACGACCCGCGTCGTCGCGGATCGCGCAACGGGGAGGTACCAGAGGGGGCCCAGCGGGCCCCTCTGACGTTCATGTCACTCGGGCAGTCGCCAGACCCGGCCGACCGGCGGCTCGTCGGTCAGCGTGAACTGCGGCAGCGCGAGATGGTCGGCGACGTCGTGGAACACGACGCGGACCCGCCGGCCGATCGCAGCTTCGCGCTCGCCCTCCATCGCGCCGTCGGCCGTGACGAGATTTCCGATGATGCGCAGCGCCTCGTCGGGGGTTGGCACGCCGCGCTGCTCGTCGAGCTCGACCAGGACGACCACGTACGGTGTCGCATCCTTGAAGCCCGGCTGAATGGCGTGGGCGACCACTTCGTACGAGTGGATCGTCCCGCGGCCGCTGACCTCGCGCCACGTCCACTCGAGCGCCATGCACCAGGGACAGGCGGGCGAGGGTGGGTAGCGCATGAGCCCGCACGCCGCGCACGCGCGCATCATGAGACGGTGCTGGCGGGCGTGAGCGAAGTACTCCGTCCATTCGCTGTCGTTGTCGGGGATGACGAGCGCCATCCCACGGTACTGCGCCGGCTGAGGCATCAGCGCGCTCCTATTTCCTGAGGATCATCGCGCTTCCGGTGGGCGGCATGGCCCAGCCGAGGTTCATCGTGATCTCCACGTCCTTGACCTGGCGGCACTTGCGCGGGCCGTAGTCGTAGGTGTGCACGCCGTCGACGGCCTTCGGGCAGTAATCGTCCACGGTGCCCCGAAGCTGCCGGACGTTCTCGATGACCATGTTCATGCCGTGGGTGTACCCCTCGCACAGGTGGCCACCCGACGTGTTGTTGGGGCGCTTGCCGCCCAGCTCGATGATCCCGCTGCTGACATAATCGCCGCCCTCGCCCTTCTTACAGAATCCGTATTCTTCTAGTTGAAGCATTGTCGTAAACGTAAATGCATCGTACGAACCGGTGACGTCGACGTCCTCGGGCGTGATTCCGGCCTGACCGAACACGATGTCCTTGGCGTAATAGCCGGCGACACGACTGATGGGGCCGTGCGCCCAGTGGAAATCCGTGCGAGGCTTGCTGACCCTTCCGGCCACGCCCATGATGTGAATGGGGCGTTGACGGAGATCACGGGCTCGCTCGGCTGGGGTCACGATCACGCACGTCGCGTTGTCGGTTTCCAGGCAGCAGTCGAGCAGGTGCAGCGGCTTCACGATCCAGCGCGAGTTGAGCACGTCCTGCACGGTCACGCGGTCCTTCAGCAGCGCCTTGGGGTTCTGGGACGCGTGCTTGGAGTGGGCGGCCTTCACGTGGGCGACCTGCGCGGACGTCGTGCCGTAGTCGTACATGTGCCGCATGAACGTCATCCCGAAGTTCTGGCCGGCGCTCCGCATGCCGAACGGGACCTGGGCGAGATCGAGCCCGCGCACGGGCTGGGCGGCCCGGGCTCCGGTCCCGCCGATCCGGAACTCGGTGTAGCCGTTCATCGAGCGGAAGATGGCGACCGTCCGGCACATGCCGGCCTCGATCGCGCCCATGGCGAGGCCGATCAGCGCCTCCGTCGACGAGCCGCCACCCAGCACGTCCATGTAGAAGTTGAGCCGGATGCCGAGATCGGGCGCGACCCAGTTCGCGGGAGTGGAGTCCCCGTTCTGGTAGCTCATCATGCCGTCGACGTCGGCGGCGCGGAGGCCGGCGTCGAGGATCGCCTTCCGGACGGCCTCGACTGCCATCGCCCGCGTCGTCCGACCGGAGTGCCGCGAATACTCCGTCTCGCCGACGCCCACGATGCAGTACTTGTCACGCAGCGAGCTGATTGCCACCTGAGGCCTCCCCGGCCCGGCGAGGCGCGAACCGGGCGGTGGGGATGCTACCACTTCGTCGGGGCCGCGGTCAGGGCGTGGCCGGGCGGCGTCAGCGCTTGCCGTTGAGCTTCGGGAGGAGCTCCGCGAGGAACTTGCCGGTGTACGAGCCGGGGGTCTGAGCGACGGCTTCCGGCGGGCCTTCGGCGATGATCTCACCACCCTCATCGCCGCCCTCGGGGCCGAGGTCGATGACCCAGTCGGCCGCCTTGACGACGTCGAGATGGTGCTCGACGACGAGCACGGTGTTGCCCGCGTCCACGAGCCGGTTCAGCACCCCCAGGAGCTTTTTCACGTCGTCGAGGTGAAGGCCGGTCGTCGGCTCGTCGAGGATGTAGAGCATGTCGGTGGTGGCGCGCGCGCCCAGCTCGGCCGCGATCTTGAGGCGCTGGGCCTCGCCGCCGGAGAGCGTGGTCGCCGGCTGGCCGAGCCGAAGATAGCCGAGGCCGACGTCGCCGAGGACGCGGAGCCGCCGGGCCAGCGTGCCGTGGGCGGCGAAGAAGTCCACCGCGTCGTCCACGGTCATCGCGAGCACGTCGGCGATCGTGCGGCCTCGGTACTTCACGCCGAGCACGTCGGGCCGGTAGCGCCGGCCCTCGCACTCCTGGCAGGTGACGTACACGTCCTCGAAGAAGTACATCTCGAGCTTCTCGAAGCCGTCGCCATGACATTTCTCGCAGCGCCCCCCCGACACGTTGAACGAGAAGGAGCCAGCGGACAGGCCGAGCGTCTTCGCCCGCGGCAGCTCGGCGAAAATCTTCCGGATCTCATCGAAGGCCTTCACGTAGGTCACCGGGTTCGAGCGGGGGGTCCGGCCGATCGGCTCCTGATCGATGAGCCGCATGCCCTTGAGATACTCGAGGCCGACGAGGCTCTCGTGCTCACCGGGTGAGGCGAAATCGGTCTTGAACGCGCGGGCCACCGCCCGGTACAGCGTGTCGTGGACGAGCGTCGACTTGCCCGAGCCGGAGACACCGCTGACGACCGTGAGCGTTCCCAACGGCACCCGCAACGTCACGTTTTTCAGGTTGTGCTGGCGGGCGCCCGCCAGCACGAGGTGGCGGCGCGCCGTCCTCCGGATGACGGGCACCGGGATCGTCTCCCGGCCGGTGAGGTAGCGTGCGGTCAGCGAGCGCGTCGCCTTGACGAATTCGCTCTGCGGACCGTTGAAGACGATCTCGCCGCCACGCTCGCCAGAGCCTGGTCCCAGCTCGACGACGTGATCGGCCGACTCGATGAAGCCGCGGTCGTGCTCGACGACGACGACGGTGTTCCCGGCCTGGGCGAGCTCGTGGCAGAGATCGGCGAGGCGGGTCGTGTCGCGCGCGTGCAGGCCGATCGATGGCTCGTCGAGGACGTAGAGCGTGCCCACGAGCTGGGAGCCGAGCTGGTTGGCCAGGTTGATCCGCTGAGCCTCGCCGCCCGACAGCGTCCGGGTCTGTCGGCCCAGCGTGAGATAGCCGAGGCCGACCCGCAGCAGGAACGCGAGCTTGGCGTTGAGCTGCTTGAGGATCTCGCGAGCGACCGATAGCTCCCACGCCGTCAGCGGCAGGTCTGCGGTCACTCGCGCGGCCTGCTCGATCGTGAGCCCGGTGAAGTCTGAGATGGTGAGGGCGGCCACTTTCACGGCCAGTGCGGCGGGCCGAAGCCGCGTGCCGGTGCAGGTCGGGCAGCGCGACTGACTTCGGTAACGCGAGAGGAAGACCCGCACGTGGAGCTTGTACCGATACGATTCGACCTCTTCGAAGAAGCCCTGGATGCCGGGGAAGCTGCCGTGGCCGTCGTAGACGAGTCGCCGCTGGTCTTCGCTGAGCTTCTGGTAGGGCGTGTCGAGATCGAGCCCGAGCCGCTTCGCCGACTTGACGAGCTGACGCTGGTACCACTTGCCCGACGGATACGTCCACGGCTCCACGGCGCCGTCGGCGAGCGTGCGAGTGGGGTCGGGCACGACGCGGGCCTCGTCGTACTTGAGGACGTTACCGAAGCCCTTGCACTCCGGGCATGCACCCAGCGGGTGATTGAACGAGAAGAGCAGGGGTTGGGGACGCTCGAGCGCGATCGCGCACGTCGGGCAGCGCAGGTCCTCCGTGAACGTGCGAAGACCGACGCCCACGATCTCGACCTCGAGGCGCCCGTTGCCTTCGCGCAGCGCCGTTTCGACCGACTCGCTGATGCGGCTGCGCTGCGGGGCGGCGAGGACGACGCGGTCGAGGACGACCGAGATCTCGCCGGCGCCATCGAGCGACGGGGGCACGGACGAGAGGTCGATCACTTCGCCGCCCACGCGGACGCGCGCGAATCCCCGTCGCGTGAGCGTTGCCCAGAGCTCGGCCGGCGCCTGGCCGGCCGGGAGCGGAAGCCGAAAACCGATCAGCGCCCGGGCGCCCTCGTGCTCCGTCAGGAGTGCCTCCACCAGACTGTCAGGAGAGTGCGAGGTTGCCGGCCCTCCGCAACTCGGGCAGTGCACCCGGCCGACCTTGGCGTAGAGGAGGCGCAGGTAGTCGTACACCTCGGTTGCCGTGCCCACCGTGGAGCGGGCCGTGCGGACGGGATTCTTCTGCTCGAGGGCGACGGCCGGACGGATCTGTTCGATCCGATCGACGTCGGGACGGTCGACGCGATCGAGGAACATGCGGGCGTAGGTCGAGAGCGACTCGATGTAACGCCACTGTCCCTCGGCAAACAGCGTGTCGAAGGCCAGGGAGGACTTTCCCGAGCCTGACACGCCGGTGATCACCGTCAGTCGATCGTGGGGAATCTCGAGCGAGATGTTACGCAGGTTGTTCTGGCGGGCTCCTTCGATGCGGAGCCCCAGGGGCCGCGCCATTCGATCACTCCTCCTGAAACGGATATTTTAGCGAAAGAGTGAGTGGCCCGCATCCCCTGGCTCTACTTCCTCGGCGACGGTGACGTGCGCGGCCTATCCCGATCCGGCCGCTCCGGGTGTGGAGGGTTGCGACGACGCAAAGGGAAGCGCAGACAGAATGTCGGGCGGGGCCGCTGGCTTCGCGAGAGCGGCTTTTGCCCCGAGCGCGATCGCCTGCCGGCGAAGGTCGGCATTCGCTTCCCCCGTCACGACGACCACGTGAACCGCCGGGTCGTAGGCGACCATCCGCTTGAGCGCGTCGAGGCCACCCAGCCTCGGCATCTGGAGGTCGAGCACGACGGCCGCGGGCCGTGAACGCATGAAGTACAGCAGCGCCTCCAGGCCGTTCGTGGCCTCGATCACCTCGACCCCGTGGCTCCGGAGGTACTCGGACGTGATCGAACGAAGCTCGGCGTCGTCGTCGACGACGACCACGCGTTTCGAGCCGGCCTCCGGGGTCGTCACTTCGCGCCTCCTTGCTCGCCGACGGCCAGCACTCGATGGACCAGGCGCCGAACGTCCGCCACGTCGAACGGCTTCATGAGGAACGGGGCGCCGGTGGACTCGAGAAACTCTCGCTTGGCCCGGTCGAGGACGTCGCCGGTCAGGAAGATGATGCGGTGGCAGAGGTCCGGGAACTCGCTGGTGAGCTGGTGATAGAAACCCGTGCCGTCGAGCGTCGGCATCTTGGTGTCGCTCAGAATGAGGTCGTACCGTCCGTGACGAAGCACGTCCAGGCCCTCGGCTCCGTCGAACGCCATATCGACCTCGTGCCCACTCGTCGTGAGGATTTCCTTGAGCATGTGGGCGATCTCCACCTCGTCGTCGACGACCAGGACACGCCGGGCGCCGACGAGGGGCAACGTCTCCATGGCCGGCCTGGCGGCCTCGGCGGTCGCGCGCTCGACCAGGGGCAACTCGATCACGAACGTCGCTCCCTGGCCGGGCTCGCTCTGGATGGAGATGGTGCCGCCGTGCTCCTCGATGATGCCGCGACAGAGCGACAGCCCGAGCCCCGTCCCCTCGCCCGCGGGCTTCGTCGTGAAGAAGGGCTCGAAGATCTTCTCCCGGATCTCCGGGGCAATGCCGGGCCCGGTATCGGCCACGGTCAGACGAACACGCTGGTGCTCGCGGTCGAGCTGGCTGGCGAGCCGGATGCGCCGGGGCGCCGGCTTCGGCTGCTTGCGCATCGCGTGGTGGGCATTGGCGATGAGATTCACCAGGACCTGATGGAGCTGGTGGGAGTCCGCCCACAGCGGAGGCAGCCCGGCGGCGAACTCGCAGGTCACCTCGACACTGTCCGTGCGCAGCTCGTAGGCCAGCATCTCGAGAGCGTCCTGGATCACCATGTTGACCGACACCGCCCCGCGCTCCGGTGGCCGCTGCCGGGCCAGGGCCAGGAAGTTCTTCACGATCCGGGCGCACCGGTCGGCCGCGGCCTGGATCTTCTCGGCGCGGCTGGCCAGCGATTCGTCCTTGGCGCCTTCGCGCAGCAGGTGAGCGTGCCCGGTCAGCACCGCCAGCGGATTGTTGAGCTCGTGGGCCACGCCGGCCAGCAGTGAGCCCATCGTCGCCACCTTCTCGCTCTGCAGCAGCCGTTGGGTCCGTTCGGCGACGATCGCCTCCAGCTAGCGGTTCTGCCGCTCGAGCTCGAGGTACAAGAACCGGGTGTCCAGGAGGTTCTTGATCCGCAGGAGCACCTCGATCCGGTCGAACGGCTTGGTCAGGAAGTCCTTCGCGCCCGCGGCCAGGGCGCGCTGCTTGGCCGCCATCGTCACGTCCGCGGTCAGCACCAGGATCGGCACGTAGGCCTCCGCGGGGATCGCCAGCTCGCCCATCACGGCGACCCCGTCGAGGTGCGGCATCATCAGATCGAGCAGGATCAGGTCGGGATGGAGCTCGTCGTAGAGTCCGCGGACCTGACGAGGATCCGTCGTCGTGACGAGGTTGCGATAGCCGGTCTGCTGCAGCAAACGCTCGAGAAGCCGGACGTTCGCGAGCTCGTCGTCGACGATCAGGATCCGGGCTTCGTTGAGATCTCCCATGGCGCTAGGTCTCCGAGTTGACGAGGATGTGATCGAGCGGGAGCGCGCGAACCGCTCTGATGAAGAACGGCGCAGCGACTGCGACGCGCATGAGGGCAACGGCCATTGGTCCGTGGAAACATGGGCGTGTGGTTCCGAGGAATCGTCGAAAACTTTTTCTCAAGAAGTGACGATTCGTGTCAGCGCTGGCGCCCGCGGCTCTTCGAGGAGACTCGGTGGCGTGAACGCGTGTCGTCGGCACCCTCGCTCTTCCCCGGTCGCGGACCGTGACGGGCCAGGCTCTGGAAAGACCGCCGGAAAATCGCGAAGATGGGCCCGCAACTGTGCGGTCCAGATCAGCGAAAGTGCTATGATGACGCAACCGTGCACGAGCGAATTCGCGTGCTGGTGGTGGACGACGACCCTGAAGTCCGGTCGCTTCTCGGCCGGGTGTTGACCAAGAGCAGCTGGTCGACGACGGAAGCGAGCTCGGGGGCGGACGCCATGGCCACCCTCGGCCGCCAGGAATTCGACGTCGTCCTCCTCGACGTCAAGTTGCCCGATGCGTCCGGCCTCGACATTCTCCGCTGGGCGCGAGAGAGCGACGTCGACACCGAGTTCGTCATCCTCACCGGAAACGCCGACGTGGAAACGGCCGTCGAGGCCATGCGGCTCGGCGCCTATGACTTCGTGGCCAAACCCTGGCGCAACGCCGAGCTGGTCCAGGTCATCGGCAAAGCCGCCGAGAAGAAGGACCTGCGGCGGGAGAACCACGCGCTCAAAGAGGTGATGACCCGCCGCGATGGCATGCCGCACATCGTCGGCGACAGCCCCGAGATCGTGGACGTCGTTTCGATGATCGCGCGGGTGGCCGCCAGCGATAGCCCCGTGTTGATCAACGGCGAGAGCGGGACGGGCAAGGAGCTGGTGGCCCGCTCGGTCCACTTGAAGAGCCGCCGCGCGTCGCGACCGTTCGTGTCCGTCAACTGCGGCGCGCTGCCCGACACGCTGCTGGAGACGGAGCTGTTCGGACACAAGCGCGGCGCGTTCAGCGGAGCCGTCAACTCCCGCGTGGGCCTCTTCGAGGCGGCCGACGGCGGCACGCTCTTCCTGGACGAGATCGGCGAGATGTCGCCGGCCATGCAGGTACGCCTGCTGCGGGTCCTCGATTCCGGCGAGGTGCGACGGGTCGGCGAGGAGCGCGCGTTCAACGTCGACGCGCGCATCGTGGCCGCCACCAACAAGGACCTGAATCGGGAGGCCACCGAGGGTCGATTCCGCTGGGACCTCTTCTACCGCGTGGCCACCATCGTCATTCCGGTGCCCGCGTTGCGCCGCCGCCGCGATGACATCCCGCTCCTCGTCCAGCACTTCTCGGCCCCGGGCGCTCGCGGGGGTCAGCCGCTCCGCTTCTCAGCCGACGCCATGGAACGGCTCCAGCGGTACGAATGGCCGGGCAACATCCGGGAGCTGCGCAACCTCATCGAGCGCCTGCAGATCCTCCACGATGGTGACGAGGTGCAGGCCAACGCGCTGCCCGCCGAGCTGACCGTGGTCAAGCGCACGGCGGCCGAGCCCGCCCAGACGCCGCTCGTCTCCCTCCAGGAGATGGAGCGGCAGTATGTCGAGCGCGTGCTTCAGTCGACGGCCTGGAACAAGGCCCAGGCGGCCCGAGTGCTCGAAGTCGACATCAAGACCCTCAACAAGAAGATCCGCGACTTCAACATCGTCCGTCCCGCCTGAGGCTTTCGCCCTCCTATCGTCCCAGGAGGAACTCCCAGTGGCCGGGAGTTTCTCCGGGGCCCGCTGAAATTAGATTTTTTCCAATCGTCGTAATTTTCTGACTTTAGCGGCGGTCGACCATGGCACTGGAGTTGCGATGCAGACCAGTGTCTATGAACTTCCTGAACAACCGGCACCACCAGGAGATGCTCGAGACGCCGGCTGCTCCGCTCGTCACGCGTTCGTCCGGGATCGCGCTGTGGCGCCCGGACATCGTGCTGCCCAAGGCCATCGTCCCGGCACCCGAACGGCCCAAAGTCATGATCGCCGAGCCCCGCCACCGGCCCGAAGCGGTGCGCGCACAGGTCGAGGCGACGCGGACTCTGCTCGATTCCCTCGTCGAAGCCCGTCAGGTTTTCCGTGCTCGTGTCGTCGATCTGGATCCCGCCGATGGCGGGGAGCGCGAGCGCGTGACGACGATGATCGAAACATATCGGGCCAAAAGCGCACTCGACGAAGCGCTCCGCCGTGCCAGCACAATGATGGACACGCGAGGTCAGCGATGAGCAACCGCTTGAGTGATTCGAACGTCTATTATTTCCCTTCGACCACGCCGGCAGTGCCGGTGCCCACCGCGGTGGAGCCGGTTCGGTTCATGCGCCGTCTCTGGAACGCATGGTGGCGACTACGCCTGGCCCTGAGCGAGATCCGCACGATCCTGCGGCGTCCGACCCAGCGCCTCACCCTCGACGATTACGTGGGGCTGCTGGAGTTCGAGGACGAGCAGCAGCGGCCTCGGCGGCGGCGGCGCAGCGGCCAGCCCGGCCGGCTCATCGACTTCGAAACTGCCCGACTCCGTCTGCGTCCAGCGCCTCAGGCCTGATAGCTCACCGCGGTCGGCCCCTGGCCGGCCGCGGTCGTTTGACACGTCCCGCCTGCGTCAGTAGACTCCGCCGCCGCATGCCCCGCGCCTCGCGCTTCCTTGCGCTGCTTCTCATGGCGTCGGCCGTCGTGGGGTGTGGCGGCCCCACGCTCGATCCCGAAGCCGAGCGCGGCCGCCAGGTCTACCTCGCGCAGTGCACGGCCTGCCACGCGACCGACCCGGCTCAAGCGGGGCCCGTGGGGCCTCCGCTCAAGGGCTCGACACGGGAGCTCCTCGAGAGCAAAGTTCTGCGCGGAACGTACCCGCCAGGATACCGGCCGAAGCGGCCGACGGCCGTCATGCCGCCGCAGCCGCAGGTCGCCAACGACATTCCGGCGTTGGCCGCATACCTCAAGTAGAAGCGGCGCCAGAAACACCTCGGGCCCGGCGTCCGTCACCGGGCCCGAGAACACCGGGAAGCGCGGCGAGCTTACATCCGTGGCGTGAGGATGACGCTCACGATCCAGAAGATCGCGGTGAGCACGAAGCCAGCCCAGAACGTCCCCTTAAGCGTGCTCAGCATCTTCTTGCCGGGGCCGGCCGTGCCGACGAGCGCGTTGTACTCGGCGACGACAATGACGACGACCATCAGGATGAGCATGCCCATCTTCGTGGAGCCTGTCAGGGGCCCGACCCAGCCCAGGTGAGAGGCCGCGCCCATGAAGAACAGCATCGGGATCGAGAGCATCGTGTTCGTCCGTGAGGCGAAGCCGCCGCGCTGGCCGCGGGCGGCCGCTTCGGGGATGGCTTGACCGCCGCCCTTGACCTGCGTGGCCGAGGCCATGACCACCTGTTGCGCCGGCCAGATGATGAACCAGACGTTGAACCACATCGTGGTGCCCAGCAGGCCACCGATCAGAATGGTCAGGCCATAGGGCTGGGCGAGGAATTCACGCGGCCCTCCGAGCTGGCCCATGCGGTGGAGCAGGTACAGCCAGCCGGTGATGAACGTGAACATCGCGCCCCACCGGAACCACCACAGGGCGCGACTGACGAGGCCGGTGGCGAGCATGCCCGTGCGGACCGGCGCCTCCGCCGTGGCGAAGAACGGCGTCTGCACGAAGTTGAAGTAATAGAGCATCCCGATCCAGGTGATACCCGCCAGGAAGTGGAACCACCGCAGCAGGAACAGCCAGCCATCTCCGCTCAAGAGTGCCATGGGTGATGCTCCTCCACGTCTCGGGATGGACTACGCTTCGTCGTCCTCTTCCTCGCCCTCGTCCTCCTCTTCGTCGGCGTCTTCAGCGACCTCGTCGTCTTCGAGATCGTCGTCATCGTCATCGGCCTCGAAGTCGTCGTCGTCGTCGAAGTCATCGTCCTCGTCTTCGAGATCGTCGTCCGCGACCTCGTCGTCTTCGAGGTCCTCGTCTTCGTCGAGGTCCTCGTCTTCGGCCACTTCTTCGTCCTCGTCGCCGTTGGGAGACTGACGAAGCTCGACGGGTTCAGGCCAGGGGAATGTCCGGAACTGCATGTGAAGGCCCCTCCGCAGGGTGGAGCGAATACCGTTGAAATCCTGGCCGGGATTATAACAAACGGATTATGGTGTCTAGCCCCTTTCGACCCCGCGTTTTGCGGTACAATTTCGCGGGTTCTTGGGGCGTCGTTCCTCTCCGGCGGTGTAGCTCAGCGGCAGAGCAGGGGTCTCATAAGCCCCGTGTCGGAGGTTCAATTCCTCCCACCGCCACCACCTTCAACCGGCGGCGTTGTCGGGGCCCCGCGGCGGGATGTCGGGCGGCGGTTTGAATCGGTCGCTCCTTGAGGCTACACTCCGCGTCCGTGAGTCAGCGCGACATCCTCGTGCAGCGCGATGGCGCCATCGCCACGGTCGTCTTCAACCGTCCCCATGTGCGCAACGCGATCAGCCTGCTCATGTGGCAGGACCTCGCCCGCGTGACGGCGGAGCTGGCCAGGGACGATGGCGTGCGCGCGATCGTCTACCGTGGCGCCGGCACCCAGGCCTTCGCATCGGGCGCGGACATTTCGGAGTTCACCGAGAATCGCAAGGACACCGCGACCGCCGTGCGTTACAACGCTGAGACCGAGGCCGCCTACACCGCCATCCGGGCCTGTCCCAAGCCAACCGTGGCGATGATCTTCGGTTACTGCATGGGCGGCGCGATGGCGGTCGCGATGGCCTGTGACCTTCGCTTCGCTGCCGAGGGCTCGCGCTTCGGGATCCCGGCGGCGCGGCTCTCCATCATCTACGGCGCCGCTGCCGTCGGTCAGCTCATCGACCTCGTGGGCCCTGCGTACGCCAAGGACATCCTCTTCTCGGCTCGCACGGTCGACGACGGCGAGGCGCTCCACATGGGCTTCATTCAGCGCCTCCTGCCTGCCGCAGCGCTCGAGGCCTACACCTACGAGTACCTGCGCACCGTGGCCGACAACGCTCCGCTCTCCGTCCAGGGCGCCAAGGTCACGGTCGACGGATATCTCGCCGGCCCCGGTGACGAGCACGAGGAGCGCCTGCGTGCGCTCGCGCTGAAGACGTTCGAGAGCGACGACTACAAGGAGGGGACGCGGGCGTTCCTCGAGAAGCGCCCGCCGCGTTTCCAGGGCCGCTGAGGCCCTCGCCGTGCGCCTGACGTTCCTCACCTCCACGCCACCGACCACGACGGAGGGCAGCGGGACGTTCGTCGCGCTGGACGGACTGCGGCGCGGGCTGGGCGAGCTCGGTCACGACGTGACGCTCCGCACGCCGCCCTTCCGGACACGCTTCCATACCCTCGATCGCTGGCTGTTCAACGCTGGGGTCGCGGCCGCGCCGCCCGACGCCGACGTCGTCGTCGGCGTCGATCTCGATGGATTCTTGTGGGCGCGGCGACGCGGACGCACGCCGTTCGTCGTCGCGCTCAAGGGCATCATCGCCGACGAGCTCCTCAACGAGCGAGGTTACGTGCGGCGCCTCCTCGAGTTGCAGGCGGGCTGGGAGCGCGCGAACTGTGCGCGCGCCGACCGCGTGATCGTGCCCAGCCACTACTCGGCCGGCGTCGCCGCGGCGGCCTATGCCGTGCCCGCGGAGAAGATCGCCGTCGTGCCCGAGCCCGTCGATCTCCGGTCGTGGCGAGCGCTCTTCGCGGCAGCGAACGCCCGCCCCGCCACGCGACCGACCGTGCTCGCGGTGGCGCGCATGTATCCACGCAAGCGCCTCGACGATCTCGTCATCGCGGCGGCACGCCTCCGGAGCCGAATCGCCACGCTCCAGGTTCGCATCGTAGGAGAGGGGCCGGAGTCCGCCCGCCTCAGGGCGCTGGCCGCCCGGCACGGCCTTGGCGACAGCGTCGTCTTCCTTGGGCAGGTCGCGCGCTCGACCCTCGCCGTAGAATATGGACGTGCGCACTGCTTTTGCCTGCCCAGCGTTCAGGAGGGCTTCGGGATCGTCTATGCCGAGGCCATGGCGGCCGGTCTTCCCATCGTCGCCTGCCGGGCGGCAGCGGTTCCGGAGGTCGTCCTCGACCGCCGGGTGGGATTGCTTGTCGCTCCCCGGAGCCCGGACGAGCTGGCGACGGCCCTGGAGAGATTGTTGAGCGACGCGAAGCTGCGTCGAGAGATGGGAGAGGAGGGACGACGACGCGTGGAGACGTTCGATCTCGTACCTGTGGCCAGTCGATTCGTGCAGGCGCTGTCGGCATGAGCGCCACCGCGTACAGCACGCGCCGCTTTTCCTTCGCCGCCGGCCATAAGTACTGGGTCGAGAGCTGGCCGGCCGCCGAGAACGAGCGGGTCTTCGGGCGGCTGACCGTTCCGCACGGGCACAACTACACGGTCGACGTCACGGTCCGCGGACCCATCGACGAGCGCACGGGGATGGTGATCGATCTGAGCGAGCTCAAGCGCATCGTCGGTGAGACCGTCGTGGACCGCTTCGATCACGCGGATCTGAATGCCGACGCCCTCTTTCGGAATCGCGTGCCGACCACGGAGAACATCGCGCTCGTCATCTGGGACCTGCTGGCCGCCAAGCTCGGCTCCGAGCGTCTGTGGCAGGTTCGAGTGTTCGAAGATCCAACGCTGTACGTCGACGTCCGTGCCGAGGACGCCGTATGACCGTCGAGCTGACGCGCGTGTACCACTTCAGCGCGGCCCACCAGCTCGGCAACCCCGCGCTCTCGGTCGAGGACAATGCGACGCTCTACGGGGCGTGCGCCGGCGTGCACGGTCACAACTACTACCTGGAGGTCACGGTCGGCGGGAAGCCCGATCGGGTGACCGGCATGGTCCTCGACCTCGGGGAGCTCGACGAGATCGTGCAGCGGAGGCTCCTGGATCAGATCGATCACCATTCGCTCGAGGCCGCACCCGTCCTGGCCGGTGTGATCACCACCGGTGAGAGCCTGGCTCGCGCGTTCTGGCGGCCGCTGGCCGCCGCGCTGCCCGCGGGAATCCTCCGCCGGGTGACCGTGGTGGAGACGGCCAAGAACCGGTTCGAGTATCGAGGCGAATCATGAGCGAAGAGCCCGGAACCGTCGCGCGCCTCGTCGGGCAGCTCCTCGCCGAGCTCGGCGAGGACGCGTGCCGCGAGGGCCTCGCGCGAACGCCGGAGCGTGTCGAGAAATCGTTGCGCTATCTGACCTCTGGCTACCGCATGAACGTCCACGACGTCCTCAACGATGCGCTCTTCGTCGAGGAGTACGACGAGATGGTGGTCGTCAAGGACATCGACGTGTTCTCGCTGTGCGAACACCACCTGTTGCCCTTCGCGGGGAAGTGCCACGTGGCCTACATGCCGCGGAAGAAGATCGTGGGCCTGTCGAAGATCCCGCGGCTGGTCGAGATGTACGCGCGGCGGCTGCAAGTGCAGGAAAGGCTCACGACGCAGATCGCCACGACGCTCGACGAGGTCCTCCAGCCGCGTGGCGTGGCCGTCGTCATGGAGGCGTTTCACTTGTGCATGCTGATGCGCGGGGTCGAGAAGCAGAATTCCAAGGCGGTCACCTCGGCGATGCTGGGAGCGTTTCGCGATCGTCCCGAGACGCGGGCCGAGTTCATGGCGCTCATCAAGAGCAGCCCGGGGCTCTCCATTTGACGGCGCTCGGCGGTCAGACAGCCATCGTGACCGGGGCCGGGCGCGGGATCGGCCGGGCCGTGGCCCTGGCCCTGGCGCGCGAGGGCGCCGCGGTCACGCTCGCGGCGCGGACGCGGCAGGAGGTCGCGGCCGTGGCCGCCGAGATTCGCGAGAATGGCGGCCGCGCGCTGGCGGTGCCCACCGACGTGACGCAGGACGGCGCCGTGGAGGCGCTCGTCGAGCAGACGGTGGCCGAGTTGGGACGAATCGATCTCCTGGTGACGGCGGCCGGAGTCGCCGCGTTCGGCCCGGTCAGTGGCGGGAAGCCGAACGATTGGGACGCCATGCTGGCGGTGAACCTGCGCGCGGCCATGGTGTGCTGCCGGGCCGTGGTCCCGGCGATGACGCGCCAGCGGCGCGGCACCATCATCAACATCGCCTCGATCGCGGCGACACGCGCAATCGCCGGCGCCGCCGTCTACAGCGCGACCAAGGCGGGCCTCGTGGCCTTCAGTCGGGTGTTGGCCGAAGAGATCCGCGGCGACGGCGTGCGCGTCGGCGTCGTCGTGGCCGGGGCCACGGATACTCCGCTCTGGGACACGATCCCGAACGCTCCCGACCGTGGCCGCATGCTTCGGCCCGAGGACGTCGCACGGGCGGTCGTGCTCATGGCCGCGCTTCCGCCGCGGGCCGCGCTGGAGGAGATCACCCTCCTGCCCGCGGGCGGTATCTTGTGATAATATTTGAGAAGATCAACCGGCAGGAGGCCAAGGCCATGGTGACCCTAACTGAGACGGCTGCCAAGAAGGTCAGCGAGCTGCGGCAAGAGGAAGGCAAGCCGGACTGGGGGCTGCGCGTCCGCCTGGTGGGCGGTGGCTGCTCCGGAATGTCGTACGAGCTCGGATGGGAAGAGGAACAGGGCGCCGGGGATACGGTCATCGAGTCCCAGGGCATCCGCGTCTTCATCGATCAGCACAGCGCGCCATATCTGACCGGCTGCGAGATCGACTTCGTCGACAACAACATGCTGGGCGCCGGATTCGCGATCAACAATCCCAACGTGAAGTCCAGCTGCGGCTGCGGCCAGTCCCACCGCTTCTAGCGACCGCGTAGCACCGCTGTGCGTGTTCGGGTTCGTTTCTTCGCCCGGTACCGCGAGGCCACCGGGCGCGAGCGGCTCGAGATCGACCTCCCTGACGATGGCACCGTGGAGTCTGCCTGGTCGGCCGTCGTGCATCGTCATCCCGAGCTCGAGGCCTACCGGCCGTTCACGCTGTTCGCGGTGGGCCACGATTACGTCGCGCCCGAGCATCGGCTGCAGGCCGGCGACGAGCTCTGTCTGTTTCCGCCCGTGAGCGGTGGCGCCGGCGGCGATCGCTATCAGGTCGTGACGAGCCCACTGTCGCCCGACGCGGCGGCGGCCGCCGTGGACCACCCCGGAGCCGGCGGAATCGTCGTCTTCTCGGGCGTGGTACGCAACGAAACGGGAGGGCGGCCCGTCAAGTATCTGGAGTACGAGGCCCACAGCCCCATGGCCGAGGCGAAGATGCGCGAGATCGGCGACACCGTGCACGCACGCTGGCCGGGGGTGAAGCGCGTCGCCATGCTGCATCGGGTGGGCCGGCTCGAGATCGGCGAGTCGAGCGTGCTGATCGCGGTCTCGGCCGCGCATCGAGGCGACGCGTTCGAAGCCTGCCGGTATGCGATCGACACGCTCAAGCAGACGGTCCCCGTCTGGAAGAAGGAGCACTTCGAGGACGGCGAGATCTGGGTGGGCCTGCAGGGAGGGTAGTGTCCTGGCGGCGCCCGTCGTTCTCGAGACCGTTCGCGCCACGCTTCGCCGCCACGCCATGCTCACCGGCGGCGAGCACGTCGTGATCGGCGTGTCCGGTGGCGCCGACTCCACCGCGCTCCTGTCGGTCCTCACGAGCCTGACGTCAGCGTATCGACTGCGGCTTTCGGCGCTTCACGTCGACCACCGTCTGCGGCCGGAGTCATGGCGTGACGCCGAGCACGTGCAGGCGCTCGGCGCCCGGCTCGGCGTGCCGGTGGACGTAATCCCGGTGGCGGTCTCGTCGAACGGCTCGCTGGAGGCCGCCGCCCGTCAGGCGCGTTATGCCGCGCTCGAACGTCACGCGAACCAGATCGGGGCGGATCGCATCGCCTTGGGCCACACGGCCGATGATCAGGCCGAGACCGTGCTCATGCGCGTGCTGGAGGGCGCGGGGCTACGCGGGCTGGCCGGTATCCCGCCGACGCGCGGCCGCATCATCCGTCCGCTGCTCGATCTTCGTCGCGCGGAGCTGACCGCGCATCTCGACGCCGTCGGCCTCGGCTGGATCGAGGATCCCACGAATCGTGATCTCAGGTTCTTGCGGAACCGGATCCGCCACGACCTCCTTCCGCTTCTCGCCACCGCGCACGCCGGGGATCTTTCGGCGAGGCTGGCTCGCGTCGCTCGCGAAGCCCGCCAGGCCGTGGACACACTGGAGCGCGTTGCCGGGGACGCGCTCGGGCGCCTGGTCACCATCGACGGCGACGCGCTCGTACTCGCTCGCTCGGCGCTGGCCGGGTTGCCGCCGCTGGTTGCCGCCGACGTCCTCCGCCAGGGCGCCGTGCGCCTCGGTCACCGTGGGCCGCTGCGCGCGTGGGCACATCGCGGCCTGCGCCGCATGCTCGCGGCTCCATCGCCGCGGCGACCGTTCCGGCTCGACGGTGTCACGTTCGACGTCAGCGGCGACCTCGTCAGGATCGGCGTCGCCGCGCCCGTCCATCTCCGGCGGCGTGTCCTCAACGTACCCGGCGTGACGTTGCTGTCCGAGATCGGCCTCCGAATCGAGGCACGTCACATCGGCGCCGCCGGGTACGTTCTCCCCCGTGATCGAGGTTGCGTGGCATTCGACGCCGACGCGCTCGCCATGCCGCTTCACGTCCGTGGCCGCGAGCGCGGCGACCGTTTCCGGCCGTTCTCCGAGCGGGGCGAGCGGCGCCTCAAAACGTTTCTGATCGACGCCAAGGTCCCGCGCTGGGACCGCGACCGGTTGCCCCTCGTGGAATCCGGACGCGAGATCGTGTGGGTCGGTGGCCTCCGCCGGGGGTCTCAGGCGCCGGTGACGCCCGCCACGCGCGACATCGTGGAGCTGACCGTCAAGTCTCTAGCAGATTAGCGCCCGTGCCCGTTAAAATCTTCTGGTATCGCATGCAAGCTCTCCTCGTTCTCGTTTCCATATTCTTCATGACCGTTGCCGCGTGGGCTGGGCGCCTCGAAGCGCCCGACGCCGGCCCCCAGGCCGTGCTGCGCGCCCTGGAAGATGCGTTCGCCAACGTCGCCGACCGCGTGACGCCGGCCGTCGTGAACGTCAGCGCCATTCCGCGCAAGGACGCGCCGCCCGCCGAGCTCGAGCGGTTCCGTGAATTCTTCGGCGACGAGTTCGTCGACCGCTTCCGTCGCCGTCGCGACGAGCCACGGGCGACCGGCTCGGGCGTCATCGTGGATCCTTCTGGATACATCTTGACCAACAACCACGTTGTCGAGAACGCTCAGGCCATCATCGTGCGACTCTCGGACGCCCGGAAGCTCCCCGCGCGGCTCGTCGGTCGCGACGTGAAGACCGACCTCGCCGTGCTCAAGGTCGATGGCGCCGGCCCGCTGCCCGTGGCCGAGCTCGGCGACTCCGACCGCTTGCGCGTCGGCCAGTGGGTGATCGCGATCGGGAACCCGTTCGGGCTCGACCGGACCGTGACCGCGGGTATCGTCTCCGCGACCGCGCGCACCCGCGTCGGCGTGGCCACCTACGAGAACTTCATCCAGACCGATGCGTCCATCAATCCCGGCAATTCCGGGGGCCCCCTCCTGAACCTCGACGGCAAAGTCGTGGGCATCAACACCGCGATCGTCGCCTCGGGGCAGGGGATCGGCTTCGCGATTCCCGCCAACATGGCGCGCGACGTGATGAAGCAGCTCATCGCGGGTGGCCGCGTCGTGCGGGGCTGGCTCGGCATCGTCATCCAGGACGTCACCGACGAGCTCGCCTCGAGCTTCGGCGTCCGGGAGCGGCAGGGCGTCCTGATTGCCGACGTCATGAAGGGTGGCCCCGCCGAAGTCGCCGGCGTTCGGGCGGGCGACGTCGTGGTGCAGTTTGCCGGCGAGACCGTCCGAGAGGTGCCGGAGCTGCAGCGCCGGGTGGCCGCGGTGACGCCCGGACAGTCGGTGACGCTCGTCGTGGTCCGCGACGAGGCGCGGCTTCCGATGACGGTCGCCGTCGCCGAGATGCCGACCGACGAGCCGGCGGCGGCTCGCAGCGACGCGATGTGGGGGCTCACCATCGAGCCGCTGCCGGCCGATGATCCCGCCACGCTCCTCGGCCGTTCCTTCTCGCGCGGCGTGGTCATCACCGAGGTGGCGCCGGGCAGTGCCGCGGAGCGCGCCGGCCTGCAGCGAGGCGACATCATCCTGGCCGTGAAGGGCCGGACCGTCGGCGACGCCGCCACGTTCTATCGCGAGCTGGCCGCGCTCAAGCCCGGCGACGTCGTGCCGCTGTGGGTCCACCGCGCGGGCAGCGGCGGAGCCGGCAAGAACGAGTACGTCGTGCTCGAGCGACCGCGCCGGCCATGAAGGCGGCGCTGGCCGAGAATCCCGCCGCGGTCCGGCGCGGCACGGTCCTCGTCGTGGACGACGAGGACGGCGTGCGAGCCTCCGTGCGCGCGATCCTGGAAGAGACGTGCGACGTGATCGAAGCCGAGGACGGCGGCGTCGCACTGGACGTGCTCCGGGCGCGCGAGGTCGACGTGGTCATGCTCGACCAGCGGATGCCCGGAGAGCCGGGCATCGAGGTCCTGGCCCGCATCAAGGCCCTCGATCCAACGATCGTGGTGATCCTGGCTACCGCGGTCCGCGACGTGCGGACGGCCGTCGCGGCGATGCGGTTGGGCGCCTACGACTACCTGGTGAAGCCGTTCGACGTGGACGATCTGAACCTCCTGGTCCAGCGTGCGCTCGAGAAGCGGGCGCTCGAGCGCGAGGTCCTTTGTCTGAGATCGGCGCTCGCTCCCAGCGGATGGGAGAGCGCCAACGCCTTCGAGGGGCTGGTCGGGCGCCACGCCGAAATGGTGCGCATTTATCAGCTCATCACGCAGCTGGCCGAGACGACCACGACCGTGCTCATCACGGGCGAGAGCGGCACCGGCAAGGAGCTGGTGGCGCGGGCGATCCACCGGCGGAGTCCCCGGCGCGATCAGCCGTTCGTCGCCGTCAACGTGGCGGCCATCCCCGACACGCTCATCGAATCGGAGCTCTTCGGCCACGAGCGCGGCGCCTTCACCGGCGCGCACGCGCGCAAGCTCGGCAAGTTCGAGCTGGCGCACGGTGGCACCGTCTTCCTCGACGAGATCGGCTCGCTCCGCCTCGATCTGCAGACGCGGCTGCTCCGTGTGCTCCAGGAGCGCGAGGTGGAACGCATCGGCGGCGTGCGGCCGATTCCCGTCGACGTGCGCGTGCTCGCGGCGACCAACGTCAATCTCCGGATGGCCGTGCGCCAGCGGGCGTTCCGCGACGATCTCTTCTATCGCCTGAACGTGGTGCCCATCGACGTGCCCCCGCTCCGCCAGCGGCGCGACGACATTCCGATCCTCGTCGAGCACTTCGTGCGCAAGATCGCCCGCGAGTGCAATCGCGACGTCCGCTCGATCACGGCCGGGGCCCTGGAGACGCTCGTTCGCTACGACTGGCCCGGGAACATGCGCGAGCTCCAGAACGTCATCCACCGGGCGGTCGTGCTGG
>QHTB01000005.1 GCA_003220615.1 Candidatus Rokuibacteriota bacterium | reverse complement strand
GGCGCTCCAGCACGTCGGGATCGCGCACGATGCAGCCGCGGCCGTTCACACGCAGCGTGTCCTCTCGACCGGGCACCAGGAAGATCAGCCCGATGTGCGGATTGTCGAGCAGGTTGCCCATGCCGTCGAAGCGCTTGTTGCCCGGCCGATCGGGAATGACGAGGTGCTTGGCGTCGAGCACGTGCACGAAGCCCGGTGCGTCGCCCTTGGGTGACACGTCGCAACGGCCGCTGGCGTCCGCCGTGGCGATCAGTACGAACGGCGACGACGCGATGAACGCTCGACAATGCGCGTCGAGCTCGGCGTGCTCCTTCAACCGCGCGCGTTCCATCGGCACTCCGAACAACTCTCGCAGCTCGCTGAGCGACGTCACCACGTTCTTGAACACGGCCGCTCCTTTCGCGGCGGACACCGATGTCCGTCGGCTCGATTATAGCCGGCCCGCCGAGGTCGGGCGATCTGACACGATCACCGTCGTCCCCGTGACGGCCCGGCGACGACGTGTGGCGTCTACATCAGCAAATTTCCTGACCAGGCCGGCGTGGCACACGAAATGCCCCTTCCAGCGCGGGATGAAGACGCGCACGTTGGTCCCGACGATCGGCTTCGTCGTCGTACTGGCCGCGTGTGCGGCTCCGCCTCAGTTCTCTGCTCGCGACCCCGGTGTCCGCGGTGGACCCGCGGGGGCCGGCAACAGCCTTACAACCCTCACCACGGCCCAGAAGGCGTTCTTCGCCGCTGGCCAGGACGCCTTCGTCGAAGTCGAGGGCATCGGTGACGGCCTCGGTCCGCGTTTCAACCTCGACAGCTGTGTCGGCTGCCACACCCAGCCTGCCCTCGGCGGGTCGAGTCCCGCGGTCAATCCCCAGGTCGGGGTGGCGACCGCGATGGGAGCGCGGAACGTTGTCCCATCGTTCATCAAGAAAGACGGGCCGGTGCGCGAGGCCCGCTTCAAGTACAAGGCCGACGGTAGCCGCGACGGTGGCGTGCACGCGCTCTTCGTCATCAGCGGCCGGCGCGACGAGACCGGCGACGCGACCGGCTGCTCCATTCACCAGGAAGACTTTGAGGCCCACGTCGCTCGCAAGAACGTCAGCTTCCGGATTCCCACACCGACGTTCGGCCTCGGCTTGATCGAGGCGATCCCCGACGCCGCGATCCTCGCCAACCACACGGCCAGCGCCGCCGCCCGAGCCAAGCTTGGGATCCGGGGCCGTCCGCAGCGGCTCCTTCCGACCGGCGACCCGAACCGCTCAGGCAACGACGGAACGATCACGCGCTTCGGGTGGAAAGCCCAGAACAAATCGCTCCTGATGTTCGCCGGCGAAGCCTACAACGTCGAGCAGGGCATCAGCAACGAGCTCTTTCCGCAGGAACGCGAAGAAGCCTGCCAGTTCAGGACGGTGCCCAACGACACGACGGACGTGGATGCCGCCACGGGAACCGGCGCGATCAGCGACGTCGAGAAGTTCGCCTTCTTCATGCGCTTCCTCGCCCCGCCGGAGCCGTCGACTACCATGCCGGGTGGTAGCGCTTCCATCACCCACGGCAAGGAGCTCTTCGTCACGGTCGGCTGCGCGCTCTGCCACACGCCGATGCTCCGGACGGCCAACTCTCCGGTGACCGCGCTCAACAATCAGCCCGTCAACCTGTACTCCGACCTCCTACTGCACAACATGGGACCGGGCCTGGCCGACGACATCGTGCAAGGCCTGGCCGATGGCGATGAATTCAGGACGGCGCCGCTGTGGGGCCTCGGCCAGCGCATCTTCCTCCTGCACGATGGACGCACGACCGATCTGTTGGAAGCGATCTTCGCGCACAAGAGCATCCGCAACCTCAAGTATCGGTCGTCCGAAGCCAACGGCGTGGTCGGTCGCTTCCGGAGCCTCGGCGACGCCCAGAAACAGGATCTGCTGAACTTCCTTCGATCGCTGTAGCCCGCGGCTGACCCACGGTGTTGACGCTCTCCGGCGGTGCGCGGTAGAGCTAGTGCCACCGCCGAAGGGAGGCACCGTGATGACGAAGACCGCGTTCAGGCTGGCCACCGCTCTGCTCGTGACCATCGGGACCGTCGCCCACGCCGCCGATTATCTGGAGAAGACCGACTTCCAGAAGAGCCGCGCATTCTCGCCGGCCGTGGTCACCGACGGTGGCCGCATCGTGTGGATGGCGGGGCAGACCGCGACGACGGACGGTGACGGCAAGGACATCAGCGGCAACTTCGAGGCGCAGGCCCGGCGCGTCTTCGCGCTGATGGACCAGACGCTGCGGCGCACCGGCGGCACGCTGGCCAGCCTGGTCACCATGACGGTCTTCATCAAGGACGCGCGCTATGGTGATCGCTTCGTGCAGATCCGTCGAGAGATGTTCCCGGACGGCAACTTCCCGGGGAGCGCGCTCATCACCGTGTCGAACTTCGCCCGGCCCGGGATGGAGATCGAGATCCAGGGCATCGCGGTGGTCGGCGACAAGTGCACGAACGGGAGCTGCTCGACGAAATAGGGATAAGGCGGGCGAGGCCGCCGCCGCGTAGTAGACTCGATCGACCCGTGATCCGAGCCTCTGGTCCGCCTGCCGCGCGCTTCGCGGCGCTGCACGTTCCCGATTATCGTCGCTTCTTCTTCTTTGCCCTCCTGGCCGCCACGGCCGACAACGTCGAGCACGTCATCAGTTACTGGGTCATCTTCCAGAAGTTCCACTCGCCGACGCTCGGCGGCTTCGCCGTTATCAGCCACTGGGTGCCCTTCCTGCTCTTCTCGGTCTACACGGGGGCGCTGGCCGATCGCTACGACTGCCGGCGGCTCATCCAGATGGGCCAGGGCCTCTTCGTGCTCGCGTCAATCTCGTGGGGTGTCCTCTTCCTCACCAATTCGCTTCGCGTCTGGCACGCCGTCGTCCTCCTCCTCATCCACGGCGCGGCCGGCGTCGTCGGCATCTCGGCGGTCCAGCTCATCCTGCACGACATGGTCGGCGCCGAGCAGCTCCACAGCGCGATCCGGCTCAACGCCAGCAGCCGGAACCTCGCGATCCTGCTCGGCCCGGCCGTGGGTGGCGGGCTCATGCTGTGGCTGGGACCGGCGTGGGGCATCCTGGCCAACGTGCTGATCTACCTTCCGTTGACGATCTTCCTCATCCGCGTGCCCTACACCGGCCACGGCCGGCGCAGCGAGGCGCCTCGACGGGCGCGCTTCGGGCTGACCGAAGCCTGGCACGTCTTCGGCGAGGCGCGCTCGGATCCGCGCATCGCGACGATGATCGTCCTCGGCGGCGCCACGTCGTTCTTCGTCGGCAACGCCTACCAGGCGCTGATGCCGGAGTACGCGCACGACCTGGGGACCGACGCGGCGGGCGTCCGCTACAGCGCGTTGCTCGCCGCCAACGCGGCCGGCGCGGTCCTGGGCGCCGTGCTGCTCGAGAGCACGGGCCTCCTTCGTGCGACGACGCGGACCGTCATCGTCTGCGCCGGGCTGTGGGGGGTGACGATGGGGCTGTTCCCGCTGGCCACGACCTACGCCGTCGCGCTCACGATCCTCGTGGTGGCCGGCGTGCTGAACATCACGTTCACGTCGATGGCC
The DNA here is from genome assembly GCA_003220615.1 of Candidatus Rokuibacteriota bacterium. Lineage (GTDB taxonomy): Bacteria > Methylomirabilota > Methylomirabilia > Rokubacteriales > CSP1-6 > 40CM-68-15. The sequence goes on along the minus strand of QHTB01000005.1, from coordinate 3,695 downwards.
CAGGCGATCGTCCAGATCGTCGCGCCGCCGCAGGCTCGCGGCAGCGTCGTCGGCCTGTTCAACACGGCGGTGCTCGGCCTGCGGGCGGGGAGCGGCGTGACGGTAGGCGTGCTCGGGGCGCTCATCAACATCCACTGGTCACTGGCGCTGAGCGCGGCCGCCGTCGTGGTGACCGCCGGCGTTCTGCTCGCGCGCGAGCGCGGGGGCTAGGGACCGAGCGCCTCGGCAATCGCGATGAGCGCCTCGTACTCGTGCATCCAGTACCGGTGGTCGCGAAACGTCGGGAAGGCGACGGGAAACGACGGGTCGTCCCAGCGGCGCGCGATCCACGCCGACATGTAGATGATGCGGAGCGCGCGCATCGGCTCGCAGAGCTCCAGCGTCGACCGGTCGAGCTCGCGGAAGATCTCGTAGCCCTCGACGATCTCCCAGCGCGCGCGGCGCGCCTCTTCGGTGTTCCCGGGCGCCAGGAGCCAGAGATCCTGCGCCGGCGGTCCCGTGATGAAGTCGTCGAAGTCGACCAGCACCGGGCCGTCCGACGTCCACAGCACGTTGCTGCGGTGCAGGTCCCCGTGAATCCGCTGGGCCGGCGCGGCCGCCAGGGGCTTGGCAATCGCGTCGGCGATGCGCATCGCGACGTCGCGATAGCGGGGCGCGAGACTCCCCGGGATGAAGTCGCCGGCCATCAGGACCTCGAGCGGCTCGTGGACGTAGCGCTCCACGCTCATCCGCGGACGGTGGGGCGCCGGGCGCGCGGCGCCGACGGCGTGCACGCGCCCGATGGTGCGGCCGATGCGCCGTCGTCCGTCCGCGTCGAGCTCGTCGGTCATGCGGCCGCGGATCTTGGGAAAGGTCGTGTAGAAGATGCCGTCGATCTCGCCCAGCGTGCTGCCCTTGCCGAGATCGAGCGGCGCCACCACCGGCAGCTCGGCTTCGGCGAGGTCGCGCAGGAACGCGTGCTCGTCCAGGATCGCCTCGCGCGACCACCGGCCGGGCCGGTGGAACTTCACCACGAGCCGCCGCTCGTCCTCCAGCTCCACCTCGTAGACGCGATTCTCGAACGCGCGCAGGGGCAGGCAGCGGCCGGTGGAGCGCAGGCCGCCGACCTCGACGGCGTCGAGGACACGGTTGGGGGTGAGCGCGAAGAACGACGCGGTGAGATCGCCGGGCACGACAGGACTATAATGCCCCACCGAAAGGAGTGGCACCATGATCTACGAGATCCGTACCTACCGCATCGCGCCCGGAAGCCTGGCCGAGGTCGAGAAACGCTTCGGGGAGGGCTACGAGTACCGCAAGAAGTACTCGGAGCTGACCGCCTTCCTGCACACGGAGATCGGGCCACTGAACGAGATCGTCCACATCTGGCCCTACCGGGACCTGGCCGAGCGCGCGCGCATCCGGGGCGAGGCGTCCAAGGATCCGAACTGGCCGCCGAAGATTTCCGAATTCGTCCGAGCCATGAAGTCGGAGATCCTCGTGCCGTTCTCGTTCCTGCCCGACGTGCGGCCCGGCAAGGTGGGACCCGTCTTCGAGCTGCGCTACTACACGCTCAAGCCGGGCACCCTGCCCGACACGGCCAAGGGCTGGGAGGCGAAGGTGCCGGAGCGCACGAAGCTGTCGCCGCTCGTCGTCGCCGGTGGCGTCGAGTTCGGCCAGGCCAACGGCTTCATCCACATCTGGGCGTACTCGAGCATGGACCAGCGCATGAAGATCCGGGACGAAGCGCGGCAGAAGGGCGTCTGGCCGCCGCCGGGCGGCGCCGATCGTCTCCTCACGCAGGAGAACAAGATCCTGCTGCCAGCCTCGTTCTCGCCGCTCCAGTAGCCGTGTCACGGGGCGCCGGCTTCGCCGCCGGCGCCCTGTTCCTGGTCCCGCTCGCTAGCTCCTGTTCGCCAGCCCCGGCATCGTGAAGTTCTTCTGGTCCAGCTCCGTCACCAGCGCCTTCGCCTGATCCGAGGTCAGCTCGACGAGCGGCGGACGCACGGTGGCCCACGGAGCGTCGTGGCCGTAGTGAGCGATGGCGGCCTTGAGCGCGGGGATCATCGGAAACTTTGCGAACGTCCCGCGGATCTCGTCGAGGCGAGCCTGCTGGGCATCGGCGTCGCCGCGTTGCCACGTCTCGTGGAGCCGCGCGATCGCGGCCGGGTTCACGTTGGCCGTGGCGCTGATGCAGCCGGTGCCGCCGCCGCGCATGTTGCGCAGCAGGAAGGTCTCCGAGCCGGCGAAGACGTCGAAGCCCGACCGGGCGAACGCATCGAGGAACGCCTTCGTGTTGTTCCAGTCGCCGCCGCTGTCTTTCATCCCCGCGGTCTGCTGCGGATAGGCCTTGAGCAGGCGCTCGACCAGGCCGAGCGTGATCGGTACCTGGGCCACGGGCGGAATGTGATAGAGATACACGCGCAGCCGCGCCTCCCCCACCCGCTCGATGATCTCGGCGAAGCTCCTGAACAGGCCGTCGTCGCTCACGCCCTTGTAATAGAACGGCGGCAGCATCAGCGCGCCGCCGCAGCCCAGCTTGACGGCGTGAGCGGTCAGCCGAACGGAATCGGTGAGCGCACAGCAGCCCGTGCCCGGCATCATCCGGGCGGGATCGAGGCCAGCGCCCACCAGCCGCTCGAGCAGCTCGATCTTCTCCTCCACCGACAGCGAGTTGGCTTCGGAGTTCGTTCCGAACACCGCGAGGCCGACGTTCTGGGAGAGCAGCCACCGGCACTGGCGGACGAAGCGATCGGCGTCGGGCGAGAGATCGGCCTTGAACGGGGTGACGACCGGCGAAAGCACGCCGGTGATGCGCTGGGCGTCGTTCACGGTGTGCGCTCCTTGTGCGCCAGAGTCTGTGTCGCGTGCGTCAGAGTCTGCTCCACGTCCACCAGAGTCACTCGTTCGAGGATACCGCGCCGGCCGCTCGTTCAGCGACTCGACTTGGCCCAGTACCCGGCGGCCGTCGGGAAGACGGTCTTGCAGCGCGTCGGCTCGGCCGGCCCGTCCAGCGTGTCGGCGACGGCCTGCCACTTCGCGTAGTGCGGCATCTTGCGATGCGCCTCGAGCGCGGCCTGGTCCTTGTAGACCTCGTAGAAGTAGTAGATGTTCTCGTCCTTCTCGTCTTGCAGGACGTTGAAGCGGAAACAGTCCTTCTCGTCCCGCTCGGAGCCGAGCGCGTCGATCTCGATGGCTTCGAGGAAGCGCTGGCGCCCGTGCGGCTTGATCCGGACCTTCACCCAGATCGCGATCATGATCATCTCCTGATGTCCGACATGGCGAAGCTCGCCTACTGTATCCCGAGCGCGCGGTCACCGCATTCATCGCGCGTCGCCGCCTTTTGACGAGGGCCGGCCGGCGCTGATAGCATCGCGCCGAATGATCTTCCGGAGCGTTCACCCCGACGTCGCCATCCCGGAAACGACCGTCACCGCGTACGTGCTGCGGCACGCCGATCGTCTTCGCGACAAGCCCGCCATGATCGACGGCCCCAGCGGACGCACGCTCACCTATGGGCAGCTCAGCGACGGCATCCGGCGAGTCGCGACCGCGCTCCACCAGCGCGGATTCCGCAAAGGCGACGTCCTCGCCGTCTACAGCCCCAACCTTCCCGAGTACGCGGTGGTCTTCAACGCGGTCGCCTCGCTGGGCGGCATCACCACGACGGTCAATCCGCTCTACACCGCCGGTGAGCTCGCCAACCAGCTCACCGA
>QHTB01000182.1 GCA_003220615.1 Candidatus Rokuibacteriota bacterium | reverse complement strand
AGCTGCCGCCCCAATTTCAGCAGCTCGAACGGCGGGTCCACCAGCGGTTCGACCAGCTGGCCGACGCAGTCAAGTCCGGCCCGCGGGACGACGTCGTGAAGCGGCTAGCGGCTCTCACGGGGTACTGCGTGACATGCCACGACACGTATCGACTCGACGAGGCGAAATAAGAACTCGCTCCTCGCCTCACGCGCGCTGACCCATCCGACGGCGTAGGATGCTGCCGTCGAACTGCTGAGGAGGAGCTGCCATGCCCAAGACGACCCAGCTGACGCTGACGCTCCAGTCCAAGCCCGGCGTCCTCGCGAAGGTGGCCCGCGCGCTCGCCGACGCCGGCGTCAACATCACGGCGCTGTCCGCCGGCGACCGGAGCAGCAGCGGCAAGCTCCGGATCGTCGTGAACAATCCTGGACGGGCCAAGCGCGCGCTTCGAGCGGCGAAGCTGCGGGCCAACGAAGAGCCAGCCTTCGTGGTGAGGCTTCGCAACAAGCCGGGCACCGTCGCCCGCGTGGCGGAAAAGCTCGCGCGCGCTCGGATCAACATCAAGTCCGCCTACGCGACGACGGCGGGCCGGAGTGGCGCCGTCGTCCTGACGGTGTCGAGCCCGGCGAAAGCGCGACGCTTGCTCCGCTAAAGGGGTCCGCGAATCGCCGCCGGCACGATCGGTCCTGTAGAATCCTGGGGTGCGATCAGACAACGACCGGAAGCTCGAGATCGTGACGGATGTCCCAGACCGGGCGATGGTCATCTTCGCCCACCCCGACGACGCCGAGATCGGATCGGGCGGCGTCGTGGCCAAGTGGATCACCCGCGGCTGCGAAGTCACCTACGTGCTGTGCACGAATGGCGATGCCGGCACGGCCGACCGGTCACTGACGCCGGCCGAGCTCGCGAAGAAACGGGCTGACGAGCAGCGCGCGGCCGCGGACTTCACGGGCGTCAAGCACGTCGTCATGCTCGGCTATCCCGACGGTGAGCTCGAGGACGATCGCCGGCTCCTCGGCGACGTCGTGCGCGCGCTCCGCCACTACCGGCCCCACACCGTCTTCGTCCACGACCCCTATCGCATCCAGGGGTTCCAGCATCGCGACCACCGCAAGGCGGGCATCACGACAACCGACGCCGTCTATCCCTACGCGCGCGACCACCTGCACTTCCCGGAGCAGATCACGCGCGACGGGTTGCAGCCCCACAAAGTCCGCGAGCTCTGGTATTGGGGCAT
>QHTB01000181.1 GCA_003220615.1 Candidatus Rokuibacteriota bacterium | reverse complement strand
CGGCAACGAGCGCGTGAGGGAGCGGCCGGCCGTGACGAAGTGCGGGCAGCCGAGGATCGCGCCGTGCGCGAGGCCATCGTGCTCCAGGAGTCGGCGGGGCTCGACGTGATCACCGACGGCGAGCTGCGGCGCAACTCGTGGGTCGTCACGATTCCCCTCCGTGAGGTGGCAATCCCCGACGCGCCGCTCTCCGGCTTCGAGTTCCTTCCCGCGGACCCCGGCTGGTGGTCGCTGTGGAAGGAGCCCGACGGCAGCCGAGCTCAGGCGTGGACGTCACCGACGCGCCCGTTCATCACCAGGCCGCTCGCCGTCGTGCGTGATCTCGTCGCCGGCGAGTACGCGTTCCTCAAAGCCAACGCGCAGGCGCGCACCAAGCTCACGATTCCCTCGCCGAGCTGGCACCGCATCTTCTGGCACTCCGAGTACTCCCGAGCGGCCTACCCGACGGCCGAGGACTTCCTCCACGCCGTCGCGGCGTACCTGCGCGAGCACGTCGTGGCCAAGGTCGTGGCGCTGGGCGGTGACTACGTCCAGATGGACGCTCCCAATTACGCTCAGTGGCACGTCGATGCCGACAATCGCGCGGCGTTCGAATCCTGGGGGCACGACATGGCGTCCGAGCTGGTGGCGGACGCCGAGATCGACAACACGGTGTTCGCCAACATCCGCGGCGTGACGCGCGCCATGCACGTCTGCCGCGGCAACGCGCCGGGCGGCCGCTGGCTGGCAAACGGCGGTTACGATCGCATCGCCGGCGACGTGTTCCCCCGCCTGACCAACTACGACCGCCTGCTGCTCGAATACGACACGCCACGCGCCGGCGACTTCGGCCCGCTCCGGCACATCAGGCCGGGAACCGAAGTCGTGCTGGGCCTGATCACGACGAAGCGCGGTGAGCTCGAGGACGCGACGACGGTGGAAGCGCGCATCCGGGAGGCGACACGCCACGTCCGCGCCGACCGGCTGGCGCTGAGCCCGCAATGCGGCTTCGCCTCGGGCGAGGCGGGAAATCCGCTCACGGCCGATCAGCAGGCCGCCAAGCTCAGGCTCGTGGGAGACGTCGCCCGACGCGTCTGGCCGAAGCGCTGAGCTGATCCGCCGCGCGGACCTGCCGCGCAGCCCCGTCCTTCAACCCGTCAGTGGATGCCGGACGCGACGCCGTCGATGGCGGCGAAGAGCGCGTCGAGCGACACGGGCTTGACGACGTGGGTGTCGAACCGGGCCTCGAGCGCGCGGCGACGGTCTTCCGGTTGACCGTACCCGGTCAACGCGACGAGATGGATCGACTTGCCGCCCGCGGACGCGCGCACTCGCCGCGCAATCTGGTAGCCGTCGAAGCCGGGAAGGCCGATGTCGACCAGCGCGACGTCGGGATGCAGGCGCAGGATCGCGGCAAGTCCCTGCGGGCCGTCGGCCGCCTCGTGCACCTCGTGGCCCTCGAGCTCGAGCGCCCGGCGCAGCGTCTCGCGCACGTCGGCGTTGTCCTCGACGATGACGATCCGTCGCGGGAGCCCGATGGTCGTCGCCGGACCCGAGCCCGGAAGCTGGGCCGGCGCCTCGGACAGAGCGGGCAGGCGAACGGTGAACTCGCTGCCCCGACCGGGGCCGTCGCTGGTGGCCTCCGCCCGTCCACCGTGGAGCTCGGCGATGCGCCGGACGAGCGTGAGGCCGAGCCCGAGGCCGCCCGGACCGCGGTCGGGTCCGCGCTCGCCCTGCACGAAGAGATCGAAGACACCGGCAAGCATCGCGGGATCGATGCCCACGCCGGAGTCGCGAACGCGCAGCACGGCCTCGCCGTCGATGGCGCGCAGCGTGACCTCGACCGTGCCTTCCGGCGGGGTGAACTTGAGCGCGTTGCCCACGAGGTTGATGACGATCTGCTCGAACCTTGTCTCGTCGACGTCGGCCCACACCGAATCGAGATCGAGGCCGACCGTGTGTCGCTGCGTGCGGCCGCTCTCGGCGAGCGTGGCCACGGCGTGCCGGACGGCCTGCGCGAGCTCGACCGGGCGCCGCTCGAGGACGATCTTGCCGAGCGTCACCCGGGCGACGTCGAGAAGGTCGTCGACCAGATGGGCGAGCTGAGCGTTCTGTCGCGCGATGATCTCGCGGGCGCGCGTGGTGGAGTCCGCCGGCGCATTCTGGGCGTCGAGCACGCGCATCGCGTTCGCGATGGCGGCGAGCGGGTTGCGCAGCTCGTGGCCCAGCATGGCGAGGAGGTGGTCCTTGCCGCGGCTCGCCGCTTCGGCTTCGGCGCGGGCCGCCTGCTCGCGGGCGAGCAAGCGCGCCTTCTGGACGGCCGCGGCGGCGTGGTGGGCCAGCGTCACGAGCGCCGCCTCGTCGGACACCGTGAACGGACGGCGCGTGCAGTTGTTCGCATAGATCACGCCCACGACGGCGCCCGGCGTCAGGATCGGGGCCGTCATGCACGACACGATGCCGTCCGCGGTGGCGATGGGCCGATAGCGGTCGTCACGAAACCGCGGGTCGGCCTCGAAGTCCTCGGTGCGGATCGGGCGGCCGGTGGCCCACGCCAGACCCCCGATCCCCTGGCCGCGCTCGATCACGAAGCCCGGCCGCATCACGGTCGAGTCGGACGTCGAGTAGCGCAGGACGAGGCGCCCGGTCTCGTCGACGAGCGCGATGCGCGCGCTGTCGGCGCTCACCAGGCGGCGCACGGCCTCGAGCGCCGTCCGGAGAACCGTATCGAGGTCCGGCGCGGCGTTCAGCGCGTGGGCGATCTCGGCCATCGCGCGGGCCTGGCGCTCGCCCAGCGCGGCGTCCTGCTCGCGGGCGTGGGCGAGATCGGCGGCGGCGACGAGCTGCTCGGCGACGGCGTTCACCTCGGTCAGCCCGGTGTGAGGCGGCTCCGCACGATCGCCGCGCTCGACGGCATGGGCGATACGGACGAGGGCCCCGACCGCAGCCGCGATCCGCCGACCGAACAGGAAGGCCAGCGTGGCGGCGACCGCCGCGGCCAGCGCGGCGGCGGCGACCATCTGCCACAGACCGCGGCGCAGCGCGCCCTCGATGGTGGCCACGGGCGTGGTGAGCACGACGCGCCAGCCCGACAGCGGGGCGGTGGCAAACGCCACGTAGACGTCGGTGCCTTCTTGCAGCCGGCTGCGGAGCCAGCCCTCGCGGCCTGGCGTCGGGTGGGGCACGCGGCGGCCGATCATCTCCTCCCCGCCGTGCGTGCGAGCGACGACGACGTGCTGGCGGTCTTGCAGCACGGCGACCGTGTCGCCGCCGAACTGTTGCGCGACGAGGAGCTCGGTGAAATCGGCGGCCGACAGCGACGCCGCCAGCACGAACCGCACGGCGCGGGCGCGAACGACGGGCACGTAGACCGCCACGAGGTTCCGGTTGCGAGCCCCGTCGAAGAGGTCGGACACGACGGGCCGCCTTCCGTCCCGAACGAGCGTGACGATCTCGGGCCGGCGGGCCGGCGGCAAGAGCGCGCCCAGAGGCGCGCCCGTGTGCATGAGCGTGCGGCCGTTGGTGTCGAACAGGAGAACGTTCGACCACCGCTGCGCCCGCACGACGCGCTGGCAGAACGCGTGGAAGGCGCTGAGGTCCGCAGCGTCCGGGTACTCCGTCTCGGCGAGCGCCTCGAGCGTGGTGATGGCCGTCTCCAGCTCCTTGTCGACGGTCAGCGCCACGGCCCGCGCGGTCTCCCGCATGCCGCGCTCGGTCGCCGCGAGCTGCAGAGCCGCGTTCTCGCGGATCACGAAGGCGGCGAAGCCCAGGATGGGCACCAGCGCGGCGAGCACGAGGACGATGAGGTGGCTTCGAAGACGCATGGTGGCTGGTCCGGTCCGAGGGGATTGTACGTCATCGCCCGCCCGATGGCCGGGCCAGACTGATAGACTACCGGGCGCACGCATGGCCGTGACCGATGGGAGGATCACATGCCGAATGTGAGGAGCTTCGCGCTCGCCGTCTTGCTCGGCAGCGTCGTCGCCGCCGCGTCGCCCGCGCTCGGACAGACGACGCTGACGATGTCATCGTGGGTCTCGCCCCAGCATCACCTGACCGCCAACGTGCTGCAGGGCTGGGCCACCGAGGCCGAGAAGGCGACGAGCGGGCGTGTGAAGTTCACGATGTTGCCCAAACACCCGTCGGCTCCGCCCGGCACCTTCGACGCCGTGAGGGACGGCCTGGTGGATCTCTCGTTCGTGACGGCGAGCTACACGCCGGCGCGCCACATCCTGCCGCTCCTGCCCGAGCTGCCGGGCAGCGGTGACACCGCGCTCGTCAACTCGGTGGCGTACTCGCGCATCCACTGGAAGTACTTCCAGAAGGTCGGCGAATACAAGGGCGTCAAGCTGCTCGGCGTCTTCACCCACGGCCCCGGCCAGATGTTCACGAAGAAGCCGGTGGCCACCATCGGCGACGTGCAGGGACTGAAGATCCGCACCGGCGGCGGTGTGGCCGAGTCGGTGGCCAAGGCGCTCGGGGCGTCCGCCTTCGTGAAGCCCGCGCCGGAGTCCTACGAGCTGCTGAGCTCCGGCGTGGCCGACGGCGTGTTCTTCCCGCTGGAGTCCATCATCTCGTTCAAGCTCGACACCGTGCTCGAGCAGGCGACGCTCTTTCCCGGCGGCATGTACAGCTCGGCCTTCGGCTTCTTCATGAACGAGGACAAGTGGAACAAGCTGCCCAAGCAGGATCAGGAGGCGCTCGAGAAGATCTCCGGTGAGCACATCGCGCGGTTGGCCGGGATCTCCTGGGACGAGGCCGACCGAAAGGGCCTGGAGCAGCTCAAGAAATCGGGCGTGAAGATCGTCAACGCCAACCCCGAGTTCGTGGCCGAGGTGAAGAAGCGCTCCGCCCCGATCATCGACGACTGGATCACGAAGGCCAAGGCCAAGGGCGTCGACGCGGCCAAGATCCTGGCCGAGTTCCGCGAAGAGCTGAAGAAGGTCGCCGCCGGGAAGTGACCGCGCCCGACCAGCGGGGGAAGCGGCGCGCCGACGCGCTCCTCGGCCTGGCCGCTTCCGCCATCCTCCTCGCCATGATGATCCTCACCGTGATCGACGTGGTGGCGCGCTACGTCTTCAGCCGCCCCGTTCGTGGCGCGTTCGAGATCACCGAGCTGATGCTGGTCATCCTCATCTTCGCGGGGCTGCCGCTGGTGTCGTTCTCCGACGAGCACGCCGTGATGGACTTCATCGATCGAATCCTCGGCCCACGGGGACAACGCAGCCTCCAGCGCGCCGTCCAGGCGGTGAACGCGGCGTTCATGTTCCTGCTCGCGTGGCTCACCTGGCTCAAGGCCGACCGCATCTGGGCCTATCGGGACGCCACCGACGTCCTGCGCATCGTCTACGGCCCCTTCGTCTACTTCATGGCGGTCACGCTCGGCCTGGCCGGCGTGATCCACCTCTACAAGGTCGGGCAGCGCGCGGACGGACCGCCGGGATGATCGAGGGCCTGGTCGGCCTCACGGTCATGATGTTGATCTGCTGCCTGCGCGTGCCCATCTCGTTCGCGATGGCCATCGTCGGCATCGTCGGATACGCCTACATGCGCGACTGGAACTGGACCGTCGCCTTCGCGATGACCCAGACCAAGCTGTACGAGACCGGACGGAACTACACGCTCTCGGTGGTGCCGCTCTTCATCCTGATGGGCAACTTCGTCACGCGTGCCGGCATGTCGCAGGAGCTGTTCCGCGCCGCCTACGCGTTCATCGGCCACCTGCGCGGAGGACTGGCCATGGCCACCATCTGGGCCTCGGCCGGCTTCGGCGGCATCTGCGGCTCCTCGATCGCGACGGCGGCCACGTTCGCGAAGGTGGCCTATCCCTCGATGAAGAAGTTCGGGTACTCCGATCGGCTCGCCGCCGGCGTGGTGGCGGGCGGCGGCACGCTCGGCATCATGATCCCGCCCTCGACCATCATGGTGATCTACGGCATCTTCACGGAGACCAACATCGGCAAGCTCTTCGCGGCCGGGATCCTCCCCGGCATCGTCGGGGCGATCCTGCTCTGCGGCGCCGTCCAGTACATGACCTGGCGCGATCCCGCCTCGGGCCCTCCCGGCGAGCGCTCGAGCTGGCGCGAGCGCCTGCTGGCGCTCAAGGACGTGTGGGCGGTGGCCGCCCTCTTCCTTTTCGTCATGGGCGGGATCTATGGCGGCCTCTTCACCGCGACCGAAGGCGCCGCCATGGGCGCCTTTGGCGCGATGGTCTTCGCGCTGTCCCGGCGCGCGCTGACCTGGCGGACGCTCTACGACGCGCTGCTGGAGTCGGCCCGCACCACGTCGATGCTGTTCATGATCCTGATCGGGGCGCTGATCTTCGCCGAGTTCGTCAACATCACCTCGATGCCGAACGACCTGAAAACGTTCGTGACGCGCTTCAACGTGACGCCGACCATCGTGGTCGCGGCGATCTGCGCGATCTACGTGGTGCTGGGCACCGCGATGGAAGAGCTGTCGATGATCCTGCTGACCATCCCGGTGTTCTTCCCGGTGATCGTGCACCTCGGGTTCGACCCGGTCTGGTTCGGCATCATCATCGTGTGCATCGTCGAGATCGGCCTGATCAGCCCGCCGGTGGGCATGAACATGTTCGTGCTGAGGACGCTGCTCCCCGAGGTGAGCACGGCCACCGTCTTCAGCGGCGTGCTGCCCTTCATGTGGGCCGACATCGTGCGCCTGGCCATCCTGATCGCGTTCCCCTGGCTCTCACTCTGGCTGCCCAGCATGATGCGGTGACGCGCGCGAGTCGCCCTTGACAGGGTCCGCCCCGCGCCCGATACTCCGCCGCACTCGCCCCACCTGAGCGCAACGCCGCGAATACAGGAGGAGCTTCCATGCGGGACGCACGTCTCACTCGACGCAACTTCCTCGCCGGTGCGGTCGGCGCCTCCGCGGCCTTCGCGCTCCCCGGCGTCGCCGCGCCGGCGGTGAAGAAGGGCACCAGCCTCCGGCTGTGGATCCTCAAGACGTACGTCGAGCCCACCAACAAGGCGATCGAGGCCGCGGCCCAGCGCTGGGCGCAGAAGCACGGCGCGGCGGTCACCGTCGAGTACTTCACGTTCGAGGACGTGCAGACGAAGTACGTGGCCGCCATCGAGAACAAGAACACGCCGGACATCGGTCAGCTCGAGACGGGCGCACCCGCGCGCTTCGCGGGCATGGGCCAGCTCCTCGACCTCACCAGCTTCGCGCGGCAGGTGGAGGGCGAGGTCGGCCGACCGCCGGCCAACGTGGCGCCGGTGACGGTGATCGGCGGCACCACGTACGCGATTCCCTGGTACATCATGCCGGCCTTCTGGTACGTCTGGCGCGACGTCTTCGAGAAGAACAACGTGAAGCTCCCGTCCACGTTCGACGAGGCCAAGGCGGCCGCCGCCGCGCTGAATCGACCGAAGGACAACTTCTACGGCATGGGCCAGAGCTGGAACCGGACTGCCGACGGCTACGGCGTCATGCAGAGCCTGATGTACTCGCACGGCGTCGGCTGGGCCGCGAAGGACGGCAAGTACCAGTCGATCAGGACGCCGAAGATGCAACAGGTCATGAAGTGGGCGACCGACATATATAAGGAAGGGCTCCAGCCGGCTGACACGTTGACATGGACCGGCTCGGGGAACAACGAGAACTTCATCGCGAAAAACATCGCCCAGACCTCCAACGGGCCGTCCATCACCTTCGCGATGGAGAACGCCGTGGCCAAGGCGACCGACGCGAAGGACCGCAAGGCGCGCGAGGAGGCGCTGGCCAATCACCTGGCACTGCCGCATCCGGCCGGGCCCGACGGCCGCCGGATGTGGGCCATCGCGATGAGCTTCGGCATCTTCAAGACCGCGAAGGACCCCGAAGCGGCCATGAGCCTGGTCGCGCATCTCCTGTCCCCCGAGGAGACCGTGCGGGTGATGAACGACTCCTACGGTCAGTTCACGCCGGTGCTCGACAAGGCGCGCGCGGCGTCGAAGGACTATTTCAGCAAGAACGAGAACTACCGCACGTTCGGCCGCGCCGCCGAATGGTTCTCGGCGACCGGTTGGCCGGGACCGGTCACCGCCGCCGCCGCCGAGGTGCAGGCGAGCAACGTGCTCACCGACGCGCCGGCCAAGGTGATCGTGGACAAGTGGTCGAACGAGCAGGCGGTGGACTGGGCCGACAAGAAGATCAAGGAAATCTACGACACCATCGGTCGCTAGCGCCGCGCGGCGGTGGCGGGACACCGGTACCGCCGCGCTCTTCCTGCTGCCGCTCTTCGTGCTGGTGATCGGCCTGATCGTCTACCCGATCTCGCGGGCGGTCTGGCTGTCGTTCACCGACAAGCTGGTCGGATATCCCGAGCGCTTCGTCGGCCTTCGCAACTACCTCTACCTGATCGACGACGACGGCTTCCACGCCGTCGTGCGCAACAGCCTCGTCTTCACCGTCAGCTCGGTGGCGCTCAAGATCGCGACCGGACTGGCCATGGCCCTCGTGCTGCACGCCACCTGGCGGTGGCGGAACTTCTTCCGCGGCCTGATGCTGCTGCCCTGGATCACTTCCACGGTCATCATCGCGCTCACCTGGCGGTGGATGTTCGACGCGTTCCCCGGGCGCGGCTTCTTCAATAGCGTGTTGCTGGACGCCGGGCTGCTCTCCCGCCCGATCGCGTTCATGGCCACGCCGGCGGGTGCCATGACGGCCGTCGTCGTCGCCAACTGGTGGCGCGGGTTCCCGTTCTTCGGCGTGTCCTACCTGGCCGGCATGCAGGCGATCCCGGCCGAGCTCTACGAGGCGGCAGCGGTAGACGGCGCCCCGCCCTGGCGACGCTTCTGGCACGTCACGCTGCCCGGGCTGAAGCACGTCATCATCGTGACCACGCTGCTCACGTTCATCTTCACGCTCAACGACTTCAACATCGTCTACGTCATGACGCGCGGCGGCCCGGGGACGGCCACCCAGGTGTTCGCGACCTACTCGTACGAGGTCGCCTTCAACCAGCTCCGCTGGGGCCGCGGCGTGACCATCTCGATCTTCGCGGTGCCGCTGCTGGCCGCCGCTATCGCGCTCGTCAGCCGTTACCTGCTCCGCGACCGGACGGCATGAGCTGGCGCATCGCCAGCGTCGGCGGGCTGGTCACCTTCGCGCTGATCGTGCTCGTCCCGTTCTGGTGGATCACCAGCATGTCGTTCAAGACCTACGAGCAGATTCAGTTCGCGACCAGCATCTACGTGCCCAAGCCGTTCACCTGGGAGAACTACACGGGCTTGTGGCTCGACACGCGCTTCCCGCTCTGGCTCCGCAACAGCGCGATCACCGCCGTGGTCGTCACCGCGATCACCACCGTCATCGCCAGCCTCAGCGGGTATGCGGTTGCGCGCATCCGCTTCCCGGGCCGCGAGCTCGTGGCCAGCCTCATCCTCGTCGTCTACCTGGTCCCGCCCGCGCTGCTCTTCATCCCACTCTACCGGGTGCTCGCCGAGCTGGGCACGACGAACTCGCTGATGTCGCTGTTCCTCTCCTACCCCACGTTCACGGTTCCGTTCTGCACGTGGCTGCTCATCGGGTTCTTCAAGGCGCTCCCCACGGAGCTGGAGGAGGCCGCGCTGGTGGACGGCGCCACGCGGATCCAGGCGCTCGTGCGCGTGCTGCTGCCGCTGGCCGCGCCGGGCATCGTCGCCTCCGCGATCTTCGCCTTCACGCTGTCGTGGAACGAGTTCCTGTACGCGCTGGTCTTCATCCAGGACGAGCGGACGCTCACGGTGCCGGTGGGTTTGAACCTCCTGATCTACGGCGACGTCTTCCACTGGGGCCAGCTGATGGCGGCGTCCGTGATCACGACGGTGCCCGTGGTCGCGCTCTACATGTTCATCCACCGCTGGATGGTGGAGGGCCTCGCCGCGGGCGCGGTGAAGGGTTAGCGGCTGGTCTCCGACTGCAGCTCGTAGATCGACGTGTAGCCCTGGCTGAAGTCCGGCGGCAGCGGCATGTCGCCGGCCGTGCGGCGCGCCATCCCCGGCGCCGTCCCGCGCACCAGCGTGCCGTAGAGCGGCGAGCGCGTCGAGTCCGGCACCAGGCTCAGCGCGTCGGCCGCGGCGTAGGAGTTGATCAGCAGGCGGCGCTCCCTCGTCGACGTGTTCGGCGCCGACCAGTGCACGAGCCGGTAGTGGTGGATGTGGATGCTCCCGGCCGGCAGCTCGAGCAGGACCGCGCGGCTCGTGTCCAGACGCGCGACATCGTCGGGGCGCATGCAGCCGACGAACCGGCCCTGGCCATCGTAGTGCGTGTAGATCGGCCCGCGATGGCTACCCGGCAACACCGCCATCGCGCCGTTGTCGGCCGTCGCGTCGTCGAGAAGCAGCCCCACGGCGAGCACGTCGTCGTTGGAGTGCGGATAGAACGCGGCGTCCTGATGGAACTCCACGGCGGCGCCGATCAGGCTTCCCTTCATGTTCAGCTTGCTGTGGTGGAAGCGGACCGCCGGCCCGAGGAGCTGCGCGACGATGTCGGGAATCGGCGACTCGAACGTGACCCAGCGATAGAGCGGGTCGTTGTCGGCGGGGTTCTTGATCCGGCGCAGCACCGGCTGGGCCGCGGTGTGGCGGGGATCGAGATCGAACAGGGCGTCGCTCTTCGTCACCGCGCGCGAGCGCTCGACGAGGGCCTCGGTGACTCGCCGCAGCGTGCCGATCTGCGTGGCGTCGAGCACCCCGCGCACGGCCAGGTAGCCGTCCCGCTGGTAGCTCTGCACCTGAGCGTCCGTCAGGAATCTCGTGGGCGCCGTCGTCGTCCCCACGCTACAAGCCCCGCCGCGTGAGGAAGTTGCTGAGCCAGCGGCCGACGTAGTGCTCGTCGGCGCTCTTGTGAATCGCGTCTTTCAGGTCGCCGGCCTCGAAGTCGTTGAGCTGCTTGGCGATGATCGTCAGCGACTTCGTGCTCTGCCGGTACCGCCACCAGTACACGCTGAACCCGCCCCCGCTGACGATCACGAGCCCGGCGAGGACGATCATGGCCAGGACCAGGCTCCGGGGAACGTGGTCGGGGAAGATCTCGCGGGCGCCCTCGATGGCGCCGAGCATGCCCTGCCGCATGGCAACGTGCGTGATCTCGCCGACGAACTCCTTCTGGTCGCGGATGCTGAGCGCGGCTTCGGTGATCATCTCGCGGCCGATGTCGCGCGCCGTCTGACGGATGTGCTCGAGCTGCACGTCGAGGCCGCCGGCCAGCGCCTTCACGAGCACGTCGGCGAGCGCCTGCGCCATCTCGCGGGTCCGCGGGGTCAGATCGCGCTCGATGTCCTCACCGACGGCCACACCGATGCTGCCGATGGACCGGCGCAGCGCCTGGCTCAGCTCCGGCTCGATCGTCTGGATGAGCTGCCGCGTCGCTTCACCGCTCTGGCGCCCGAGCCCGGCAATGGTGCGCTCCACGACGTCGTCGATGAGCTGCTGAGTCTCGGCCTCGCTCAGGCCGCGTCGCATCCCGTCCACCATCGCCTCGGCGATCCGCTGGGAGACCAGAGGCAGCGTATCGTCGCCGAGGAGCGTGTCGCGCATTGCGCGTCGCAGCGGGCCGGGGACGCTGCCGACGCCTTCGGCCGCCCCTTCCACCGCGCTCTTCGCCGCGTCGTGCGAGGTCTGCGACACATAGAGTCGGCCGCTGCTGCAAGCCCCGAGGGCGATGGATGCGAGGACGAGGAGCGCGGCGCGTCCAGCGCGGATTCTCATGATGGCCTCCCCCGAGCGGGCTCGAGACTTCGGGCCCATGGGCCCAGCCAGGACGACGATCATACACGGTCGCGCGTTGTTGCGGCAGGAGGTGGCGCGATGGAGATCCGAGGGTGTAGCGCACGAAGATTGACCACGCTGAGCAACGAAGAGGCGGCCGCCGCCCGCGGCTGGCTCGTCGCGCGAACGGGATATCAACGACTTACCCCGATGCGCCGTCTCTGCTCGGTCCTTGCATGGATCAGGGTGCGGAGCGTGTGCTGCGCACGGCATGAGCAACGGTTTTCTATGACCCCGCCCGGCCCGGATGCTAAAAGAATTGGTGAATTGACACCTCGAACGAGCCCCGCCTCCGATCGCGGCCCGCTCGCCCAGTCGTTGAAGGACGGGGTGCTGCGGCATCTCCTGTACACGCTCGGCGAATTGCCCCGGCACGTGGACAGCGTCTGGGAGCCGTACGTCGCGCTCGCCCTGGCCGTGCGAGACCGGATGATGGCCCGCTGGATCCGCACGCACGACGCCTACTACGAGCAGGACGCCAAGCGAGTCTATTACCTCTCGCTCGAGTACCTCATGGGCCGTACGCTGGGCAACAGCCTGGTGAACCTGGGCCTCCTCGACGAGTGCAGCACGACGCTCCACGAACTGGGGTATCGCCTGGAGGATCTCCGAGAAGCGGAGTGGGATGCCGGTCTCGGCAACGGCGGCCTCGGCCGGCTGGCCGCGTGCTTTCTCGACTCGATGGCGACGCTCGGGTATCCCTCGTATGGATACGGCATCCGCTACGACTACGGCATCTTCCACCAGCGCATCGTCCACGGCGCCCAGGTCGAGGTCGCCGACGGCTGGCTCCGCTACGGCAACCCGTGGGAGATCGCCCGGCCCGGCGACCGCTTCCGTGTGCACTTCTACGGCCGCGCCGAGGCCGTCCACGATTCGGCCGGGCGCCTCACCCAGGCCTGGGTGGACACGCGCGACGTGCTGGCCACACCGTACGACACGCCCATCCCGGGGTACGGCAACCAGACGGTGAACACGCTCCGGTTGTGGGGCGCGCGGGCGGTGCGTGAGTTCGATCTCCACGAGTTCAACGAGGGTGATTACGTGGGCGCCGTCGAGGCGCGCGCCCGCTCGGAGAGCGTGTGTCGCGTCCTCTATCCGAACGACGCCACCTCGGCCGGCCGTGCGCTGCGGCTGGCCCAGGAGTATTTCTTCGTCTCGGCCACGATCCAGGACATCATCCGGCGCTATCGCAAGCGCTACGTCATGTACGACCAGCCCCGTGGCCTGCGCGTGTTCGATCGCTTCACGGAAAAGGTCGCGATCCAGCTGAACGACACGCATCCCGCGCTGGCCATCCCCGAGCTGATGCGGATCCTGGTGGACGTCGAGAACCTGTCGTGGGACGAGGCGTGGGACATCACGACGGGGACCTTCGGCTACACGAACCACACGGTCATGCCGGAGGCGCTCGAGCACTGGCCGGCCAGCCTGCTCGGACTGATGCTGCCGCGGCATCTGCAGATCATCTACGAGATCAACGCGCGGTTCCTGGCCCAGGTCCGGCGCCGGCGGGGGCCCGACGCGCCGACGCAGCGCATGTCCATCGTCGAGGAGCACGGCGAGGAGCGCGTGAGGATGGCCAACCTGGCCATCGTCGGCAGCCACAGCGTGAACGGCGTGGCCACGCTCCACACGGAGATCCTCAAGAGCGATCTCTTCCGCGACTTCCACGAGCTCGAGCCGCAGAAGTTCAGCAACAAGACCAACGGCATCACCCAGCGCCGCTGGCTCCTCAAGAGCAACCCGGGCCTGGCTCGGCTGATCACCGATGCCATCGGCTCGGGCTGGATCACGCAGCTCGAGCAGCTCGAGCGCCTGGTTCCCCTGGCCGCCGACCGCGACTTCGCCGTCGCCTGGCGCTCGGTCAAGCGCGAGAACAAGCTGCGGCTCAGCGAGACCATGCAGCGCCAGTACCGTCGCCGGGGCGCGCCGCTCCACGTCGAGCCGGATTCCATGTTCGACGTCCAGGTCAAGCGCATCCACGAGTACAAGCGCCAGCTCCTGAACGTCCTCCACGTGATCACGCTCTACAACCGGATCAAGGACGCCCCGCACGCGGACCTGCTGCCGCGCACCGTGATCTTCGGCGGCAAAGCCGCCCCCGGCTACGCGATGGCCAAGCTCATCATCCGGCTGATCAACGGCGTGGGCGACGTCGTGAACGGCGACCCGGCCCTGCGCGGGCGGCTCTCGGTCGTGTTCCTGGCCGACTACAAGGTCTCACTGGCCGAGCAGATCATCCCGGCCGCCGACCTCTCCGAGCAGATCTCGACGGCCGGGACCGAGGCCTCGGGGACCGGCAACATGAAATTCGCGCTGAATGGCGCGTTGACGATCGGGACGATGGACGGCGCCACCATCGAGATCTTCGAGGAGGTCGGGAAGGACAACATCTTCATCTTCGGCCTGACCGCCGGCGAGGTGGCCGAGCTCCGCTCACGCTACGACCCGTGGGAGTGGTACCACGCGAACGCCGAGCTCGCGCGCGCGCTCGACATGATCGGTGCCGACGTCTTCAGCCCGGACACGCCCGGGCTCTTCCGTCCCCTGGTGGACTCGCTGCTTCGTGAGGGTGACCGGTACTTCGTGCTGGCCGATTACGCTCCGTACGTCACGAGCCAGGACCGCGTCGCCGCCGCGTACCGCGACGAGGCGGCGTGGACTCGTATGTCGATCCTGAACGTGGCCCACATGGGCAAGTTCTCGAGCGACCGGACGATTCGCCAGTACGCCGAGGACATCTGGGGCGTCACGCCCGTGCGCGTCTAAGCGAGGCCGCTGGGAGCGACGCGGCTTACAGGTACTTCGTCGGCCACATGATCGTGCGCCACATGTGGGCCGCGGGGCTGGCGTCGAAGCCGAGGCCTTCCTTGGGCTGCTTGAAATTCCGGCCGACGACGTCGCTGAACTCCTCCAGCTCGACGTGCACGCTGGGATCGAACGAGTAGAGGTCGTTCACGCAGATCAGCCGCGACGTCATGTACCACTTGTGATCGCGCGCGAACTTGTAGTCGCGCTCGATGTAGGGCTCGACCTTGTAGTCCGGGCCGAAGAGCTTGACGTACATCTCGGGGTAGCGGTACCCGACCGACTCGTCCGGGAAGAAGCGCAGGGCCTGGTGATAGCGAATGGCCCAGCTCACCTCCGGATCGACGTACGGCTCGAGGAGCTGGGCCGCCCAGTAGCCGTGATCGCCCCGGATGAACCCGGCGATGGCGATGTCGTGGACCAGGCAGGCGAGGACGACCTTCTCGCCGGCGCCGTTCTTCATGGCCAGGCGCGCGCTCTGCATCATGTGGTTGGCCGGCGCGAAGCGGTACCGGTAGAAGTCGAAGAGGGTCGGCTTGTCGGGCATGCGCGGCAGGCGCGGGTCGTGGCCCATCATCACGTACTTCCCGTTGTCGGGCCGCTGGACGGGCAACCGCGGGTCGCGGTCCCCCGACGTATAGATGGCAGACTTCACGACCGTTCGATCCAGCTCCTGGCTCAGCGCGTGCTCGGCAGCCTCGGCCCGCTCGAGTGTCGTCATGGCGGGATTATACGCGAGAGACGCTATTCGCCGCGGAGCTCCTTCAGCCTTTTCTTGAGGGCCGTCATGCGGTCGTTCATTTGCTCCGACAGGCGGGAGGACCGGCTCGTCCGCTTGGGTGCCGGCGGGCGGGCCGTGCGCGTGGGCGTGTGGGAGTGGCAGTACGAGCAGCCTGCTTTCAAACCGTGCTTGCACTCGCTCATGCGGTCTCGGCCTCCTTTCTTTCAGCATACAGGATGGCCGCGACGGTGCAGTACACTCAAATGGGAGTGAGCGCGCGACCCGGGCTCGAGGACACCAGCGTGATGCGGCCGACCATCGTGGAGGTCCGGCTCGCGCGGCTGACCGAGAATTACCGTGCCATTCGGACGGCGGTGGCCCCGGCCGCGGTCATGCCGATCGTCAAGGCCAACGCCTACGGTCACGGCCTCGTGGACGTCGCCCGCCACCTGATCGGGCTCGGCGCGCCGTCACTGGGCGTCGGCCTCCTCGAAGAAGCCGTCGCGCTCCGCGACGCCGGTGTCACGACGCCGATCCTGGTCATGGGCGGCATCCTCGGCAACCAGATTCCGCTGTTCCTCCGCCACGGTCTCACCTTGACCGCGTCCTCCATCGACAAGCTGCGCCACATCGACGAAGCCGCGCGCGAGATGGGCGTCACGGCGAAGGTGCACCTGAAGATCGACACCGGCATGGAGCGGATCGGAGTGCATTACTACAGTGCCGAGGGCCTGCTCGAGCGCGCGTCGGAGTGCCGCCACTGCGTCGTCGAAGGCATCTACTCACACTTCGCCAACGCCGACGCTGCGGATCTCGGTTCGGCTCGGCTCCAGCTCTCACGCTTCCTCGACGTGCTGCAGTGGTACGACAAGCACGGCGTCTCGCCGCCGCTCCGCCACATGGCCAACTCCGGCGCGATCCTCCAGTTCCCGGAGAGCCACCTCGACATGGTGAGGCCGGGAATCTTGATGTACGGCGTCTATCCGTCGACCGAGGTCCGGCGCACGATCGCCGTCCGGCCGGCGATGACGTGGAAGTCCGGCGTCGTCTACTTCAAGGTCGTGCGACCGGGGCATCCCGTGAGCTACGGGTCGACCTGGCAGAGCGACCATCCCGTGCGGGTCGTCACGATTCCCGTTGGCTACGGCGACGGCTACTTTCGCGCGCTGTCGAACGTGGCCCAGGTGATCATCCGCGGCAAGAAGTACCCGGTGGTGGGCCGCGTGTGCATGGACCAGATCATGGTCAACCTCGAGTGGGACAGCGCCTACAACGGCGACGAGGTCGTGCTGCTCGGCGAGGGCGGCCGCGAAACCATCGCCTGCGAGGACCTCGCCGAGTGGGCCGGCACGATCCCCTACGAGATCCTCACCAACATCAATACCCGGGTGCCGCGCGTCTATTATTGAAAAGATTTCATGAGGGGAATGCTTCGCCGAGTGGCGACATTGTTGAGTTTTAGGGCAGGTATCGTGGCGGCGCTCATCGTCACGGCCGAATTAAGCACCGCAGCGGCGGCTCGAGGTGGTGACGCGCCGTCTAGAGCACACCTCGACGCGTTGTGGCGACAACACATGCTCGCCGGGACTCACATCGCCGCGGAATTTCGAAATGGCGAGATCAGCACCTCCGACTTCGTGCCGACCAAGCCTTTCGAATCAGCGCACGGGTCGCCCGAAAGGGCTGAGTCGACACGGAGCGGTATCCTTGTCGTGGAGTACGGTCACGGGTTCTGGCGTAACGGCGGGTGGGTGTTGAAGGGTGGGCTCCTGCGGCGCGCCGGTGAGGGCGCTTCCGAATTCCAGTTGTACGGTAAGGCTGTTATCCGTGAATTTTCGTATTTCCCCTTTCCGTTCCACCGAGCGACGCCACACGAAACGGGATACGAATTCTTCCTCCTCCACCGGCGAGACGGCGTCCCGGGCGCGAAGGTGGTCCGCGAATGGACGTTCCCCCCGCAGGCCGTCGTGACAAGGAACGTTGGCGGTGGGGTTATCGTTGAAGACGTCTCGGCGTATCTCGATTACGATCCACGGACCCGCCGGGCAACTGTTGCTGTTCAAGGACTGAAACAGCCGTTCGAGGAGGAGGTCGATCTCACGCCTGAACTGCTCCAAAAGTGAGTCGTACTTCTCAGCGGCGCTGGCCCCCTGCCCGCGTGCGATACGCGGTGATCTCGCGCTCCAGGTCGGCCAACTCTTCGCAGGGCACCAGGCAGATCCGTCGCAGCGCCTCCAGGTGCTCCTCGGCCTTGGCCAGATTCCCCGCCAGCAGATAGGCCTCGCCGGCGTACTCGTGAGCGCCGCGATGCTGCGGGTTGAGCGCGAGCGCACGCCGGTAGTGCTCGAACGCTGGCTCGAGGCGCCCGAGGTTCCGGTAGGCGAAGCCGAGATAGTTGTGCAGGTCGGCGTTGTCGGGATCGCGCTGGACCGCGCGGCTCAGGCGCCTGGCGGCTTCGCTCCACTCCCTGGCGTCGATGGCCCACTTGCCCGCGAGGAAGTCCGGATCACGCGCGATGCCCTTCGGATCGGTTTCCGAGGGATCAGCGAGCACGGCCCCCGCCATACCGACGACGATGACGGCGGCGAGCATCGTGCTCGCGGCAATTCGTCGCCAGTGCGATCGCCCGGATCTCACCGCTGTCCGAGGAACGCCTTCGCGTGGACGATCTCGGGCCGCGCGGTGTCCGCCTTCCGGGCCAGCGCCATCAGCTTCTCGAAGTACTCCGTCGCCTTCGGCCGATCACCCGCCACTTCCGCCGCACGCGCCGCCCCGTAGAGCCCGCGATAGCGGTTCGGGTTCTCTCTGAGCGAGGCCTCGAACTCGCGCAGCGCGGGCGCGGCCTGTCCCATCTGGAGCAGCAACTCACCGAGCAGCTCGCGCATCGGATAGAGGCGATTCTCCATCGCGACGTGCTTCACGCTGCCATCCTCGCCGTCGGCGGCCGCGCGCATGAGCTTCACCGCCTGGTCGGTCGCGCCTTCGGCCAGGGCCACCCACGCGGAGACCGCGAGCATCTGCTCGTCGGTGCGTTCGGCCCAGTAGGACTGATTCGACGTCGCGAGCGCGCCGCGGAGCGCCTGCATCGCCTGGACCTCGCCCTTCGCTCCCGCGAGATCGCCGCTCCGCGCCATGCCCAGCCCGCGCGTGAATCGAGTCAGCGAATCGCCCTGAGGTCGCCCCGTCGGGGTCATCCGCAGCCCGGCAGCGCCGGCCCAGTCGCCGCGCTCGAGCACGTAGCGCGCGGGGATCGCCGTGATGGCGGTGACGCCGGGGACGCTGGCAGAGTCCGGCCGGGGCAGCGCGGCGATGGCATCGACGAGCGCCTTGACTCGCACGTCCTGACCGAGCTGCAGGTGCGCGTACACCATGAAGTCCGTCGCGTGGCGGTAGTCCGGCTGGATCTCGAGCGCCGACCGGTTCGAGGCGATCGACTCTTCCCACATCCCGACCATCGAGTAGATGTGGGAGGGCATGTGCCGGGCGTGCGGCGCGGCCGGTGCGATACGCGCGTAGATCGCCGCGATCCTGATCCCCTTGTCGGCGAGCGGCGGGTAGTCGTAGGCGTGCACCAGGTAGTGTGCGACGCCGGGATGATCGGGATTCTGCGTGAAGAGCCGCTCGAGGATCTCCGCCGACTTGAGCTGGCTGGCGTAGGTCTTGTCGTTCTTCGGCGCCGAGGCCTGCAGCGTCAGCGCGTAGTACGTCCACGCCTCGAAGTCATCGGGGTACCGCTGCGTCATCTGCTCCATCGCCCGCGTGTACGCGGCGAGCCGTGTGCTCAACGGGGCCGAGTCGTGGTCGCGGTAGTACGCCGCGATCGCCTCGATCCAGTCGCGCTCACGCTGGGTCTTCGCGCCCACCGCGCGCGCTTTTTCAAGAGCGGCCCAGGCCGCGGCGGCGTCCTTCGGCGCTGGCGGCGCGGCCAGCGAGTTGCCGAGCGCGGTCACGGCCAGCCCCCAGTACGCCATCGCGCAGCTCGCGTCCTGCTGGACGATGGCGTCGAAGACCTTGCGCGACTCGACGAACCAGTACGAGTGCAGCATGGCGACGCCGCGCTCGAACTGGGCCGACACCGCCGCGCCGCAGGAAATCGGGAACGTGACCTTGCCGAGCTTCTCCTCGGCGAGTGCCGGCCGCGGCCAGCCGAGTACCCACAGAAGAACCAGGACCGCCGACGTGATCCTCATCGCTCATCGACTCCCGTCCACGAAGATGACAGAGTGTAGAACGAAATCACCCGCCCCCACCCGGCGGGGAGCGTCACGGAGGTGTTCATGATCGCCGACCAGTCGCCACCCACGATCGTCATCACGTCTCTGGCTCCGGGGCCGCGTCCACCAACGACGGCGAGCTCGGCGTGGCCCAACGTGCTGCTCACCCACGTGGCCGACGTCGTGGCCCGGATGGGGCCGCCGCCGTGGTCGAAGCGGATCATCGCCGACGAGCGTCAGCTGGTCACGTTGATCGCCAGCCCGCCGGGCGGCGGCAATCGCCCGCACTGGCACCGCGACTTCGACGAGTGGTGGGTGGTCCTCGACGGCGTACTCGAGTGGGAGCTGACCGGTGGTACGACGTTGAAAGCGGTCAAAGACGACATCGTGTGGGTGCCGCGAGGGACGGTCCATCACATCCGTAACGTGGGCGATCGGCTGTCGCTGCGCCTGGCCGTCGCCATGCCCCCGGCCGTGCACTACGCGAGCCCGTGCGAGCAATGCGGCTACACGGACGACGGGCCGAGCGAATGGTGCGCGTGAGCGCGCGAGGGGACGGGCGTCGGTCGAGGTGCGAGGCAGTGTAGGATACGTCGGCGGGATCGCCCCAGGAGGCTCACATGGACTACGGACTGTTCACGATGCCATCGCACCCGCCCGAGCGCAGCCTGTACGACGGGCATCAGTGGGATCTCCAGCAGCTCCGCTGGGCCGACGAGCTCGGCTTCAGCGAAGCGTGGATCGGCGAGCACCACACCGCGCCCTGGGAGCCGCACCCCGCGCCCGACCTGCTCGTGGCCCAGGCGCTGATGCAGACCACGCGCATGCGCATCGGCCCCGGCGGGTTCCTGATGCCGTACCACCATCCGGCCGAGCTCGCCAACCGGGTCGCGATGCTCGACCATCTCGCGCAGGGTCGGCTCAACTTCGGCGTGGCGGCGAGCGGCCTGCCCAGCGACTGGGCGATGTTCAACGTCGACGGCAATGCGGGCCAGCACCGCGAGATGACGCGCGAGGCACTCGACATCATCCTGCGTCTCTGGAGCGACGAACCCGAGTTCGATCACAAGGGCAAGTACTGGCACGTCACCAAGACCGGCACGATGATCGACACGCTCAAGCCGCACATCGCGCCGCTCCAGAAACCTCATCCGCCGATCGGCGTCGCCGGTGTGAGCAAGGGCTCCGACACGCTCAAGCTCGCCGGCGAGCGTGGCTTCTGGCCGATGAGCCTCAATCTCAACCCCGCCTATGTCGCGAGCCACTGGGAATCCGTCGAGCTGGGCGCGGCACGCACGGGACGGACCCCGAAGCGCGCGGACTGGCGGCTGGTGCGCGAGGTCTTCATCGCCGACACCGATGCCGAGGCGATGCGGCTCTCCGCCGGCGGCATGATGGGCCGCATGATGCGCGAGTACTTCCTGCCTCTCCTCGCCTTCTTCCAGTTCACCGAGTTCCTGAAGCACAAGCCCGACGTGCCCGACTCGGACGTCACCCCCGAGTACTGCGCCAAGCACAACTGGCTCGTGGGCTCGCCGGCCACGGTGATCGAGAGGCTCCACACGATTTACGATCAGGTGGGCGGCTTCGGCACGCTGCTGCTCTTCTGCTTCGACTACGTGGACAATCCCAAGGCGTGGCGGCACTCGCTGGAGCTGCTGGCAGGCGAGGTCATGCCGAAGTTCAAGTCCATGGTCCCGAAGTGAAGTCGGCGCGAATCGCGCTCGCCCTCCTCCTGGTGCTCGCCGGGCTGGCCGCCCCGGCCGCGGCCGCCCCCGACGGCACGCTCACGTGGGGACTTCACGTGACGCTGGCCACCAAGTGGGTCGACCCGAGCGACACCGAGGCCTTCATCAACCCGTTCATGGTGCTGTACGCGATCCACGATGCGCTGGTGAAACCGATGCCGGCGGGCGACAACACGCCGAGCCTGGCCGAATCGTGGTCGGTGTCGAGGGACGGGCTGACCTACGAGTTCGTCTTGCGCAAGGGCGTGAAGTTCCACAACGGCGACCCGGTGACCGCGGAGGACGTGAAGTTCTCGTTCGACCGCTACAAGGGCGCCGCCGCGAAGCTTCTGAAGGAACGCGTGCGCGAGGTCCAGATCGTCGACCCGGCTCGCGTGCGCTTCGTCTTGAAAGATCCCTGGCCAGATTTCATGACGTTCTATGGCACGTCCGCCACCGGCGCCGCGTGGATCGTTCCGAAGAAGTACATCGAGAAGGTCGGTGACGACGGGTTCAAGAAAGCGCCCGTGGGCGCCGGGCCGTATCGCTTCGTCAGCTCCGCGCCGGGCGTGGATCTGGTGATGGAGGCGTACGAGGGCTACTGGCGCAAGGTGCCCAACGTCAAGCGGCTGGTCTTCCGGAGCATGCCCGACGAGACGACGCGTGCCGCCGCGCTCAAGGCGGGCGACGTCGATATCGTCTATCTGTTGAGCGGGCCGACGGCCGAGGAGGTCAAGCGATCGGCGGGGCTCAAGCTGGTCGCCGCCAGGCCGCCGGGAGTTCCCTATCTCGACATGCCCGAGCAGTGGGATCCAAAATCTCCGTGGCACGACCGGCGCGTGAGGCTTGCCGCCAGCTACGCGCTCGACCGCAACGCGCTCAATCAGGCGGAGACCCTCGGAATGTCGCGCCCGACGGGCGGCCTCATCCCACGTGTCCTCGAATTCGCGCGCGCCTACGAGCCGCCGCCCTACGATCCTGCGCAGGCGAAGAAGCTCCTCGGCGAGGCGGGCTATCCCAACGGCTTCGACGCCGGCGACCTCACGCCGTTTCCGCCGTTCTTCGGGCTGGGCGAAGGGCTCGTGAACTATCTCCAGGCGGTGGGCATCCGCACCAAGCTGCGCACGATGGAGCGCGCCGCGTTCCTTTCGGCCTGGCGGGAGCACAAGCTCAAGGGCGTGATCATGGGCCTCGGCGCCCCGGCCGGCAACGCGGCCACGCGTATCGAGGTCTACGTGACCAGGAACGGGATCTACTCCTCGGGCGTGGTGCCGGAGATCGAGGACCTCTTCCAGCGCCAGGCCCGCGAGCTCGACCGGAAGAAGCGCGAGGCGATGCTGCACCAGATCCAGCAGATCATGCACGACCGGGTGCTGCACGTGCCGATCTACGAGCTGGCGTTCCTGTGGGGCGTCGGCCCGCGCGTCGAGGAGGCCTGCGTGGACTGGATCAAGGGCTTTTCCTACTCCGCGCCTTACGAGGATCTGAAGCTCAAGCCTCGGTAATGGTCTGGAGGGCCGTCGCGTGGCGACGGGCGCTCGCGATCGGCGCGGCACCGCCGGCGACAAGGACGAGCGCGACTACCGATACGGCGTGATCCCCGAGGCGCTCCTGAGCCTGCGTCTCATCGTCAGCGATCAAGCGATGCTCGAGGCCCAGGCGCGCCAGTACTGGATCGTCGGGCTCGGCGCCGGCGCGTCTCCTGGCGCCGACCAGTTCGGGCACGAGCTGATCAATCGAGCCAACGTGGGCCTGACCGTGCGCGTGTGGGGCCCGCATGCGCCGTGCAGACCGTCACGCTGTCCTATGACTTTCTCGGCCACACCCGATTCGGCGCCGTCGAGTGGCGCCCGAGCGAGATGCCGACCCGCTGAGCCGACGCGGCCGGGCCGCCCTTGACAAGGCGACGGCGCCGTCGGAGATTCGGCGCCGGGGAGGGACTCATGAAGCGTAGCGCTCACCTGTCGATTCTCACCGTCCTGGCGCTGGCCACGGCGCTCGCGACCGCCGCCGTCGTCGGCGTGGCCGACGCGCAGAAGCGCGGCGGCGTGCTTCGCGTCGGCAACCTCGGGGAGCCACCGGCGCTCGACGCGCACTGGACGACCGCGAGCATCACCGAGACCCTCACCAACCACATCTACGAAGGCCTCTACAGCCTCGATTCGGGCGCCCGGCCCATCCCGATGCTGGCCGAAGGCCACACGGTCAGCAAGGATGGCCTCGTCTACACCTTCAAGCTCCGGCAAGGGATCAAGTTCCACAACGGCAAGGAGATGACCTCCGAGGACGTGGTCGCCTCGCTCACGCGCT
>QHTB01000180.1 GCA_003220615.1 Candidatus Rokuibacteriota bacterium | reverse complement strand
TCGTTGTCGCGCTTCGGAATACCCGCGGCAAACCAGGGGTGTGTTCCCCCTGTACTGCGGATGAGGAGCACGGGGCTAGCGCAGGTTGCCGGTGGCGCCGGCGACAGGACATCGTCGATGTGGAAGTCTCCGTTGGGAGCGAGCGCGACACCTGAAGTGGGGGTGCTGTGCTCTACAAAGGGCGCGGCGGCTTCGCAAATCAGCGTGGCGAAGACACTTTGATTCGCGTTCGTCCCGATTCCATTCCCGCCGCCCAGGAGCAGGCCGCGACCATCGACTCTGATCTGACCGTCGGTCTTCACGTTGGCGCTCAAGTCAGCAATGACCCAGATCTGGCCGGGGGGTTGAACACCCCGGACAATGTTCCGATTCACAGTTGTGGCGGTCGGGTCCGTTCCCACGCCGCTCGAGACGGGGATTACCCCGATCCCGCCCTCGAACCTGACCAGGGAGTTCCCGGAGTCTCTGGAATTCTTGGAGTCTTTCGCGGCCAGGGCGACGGGAAGGAGCAAGACAACCAGAGTGGCAAGTGCGAATGCTCTTTTCATGTTGGACCTCCACGTTAGCTTGGGGGAGCGATCACAACCCGAGCTTCGACAGCCGGCTAAACTCGCGAGGGGGCCAGACGGTTCCTTTCGGCGCTACCGCGCCGACAGTCGCTCGGTGGCTCGACTGCTCGTTGCCTCTCGAAGCGTCACGTGCTCTCGGAGCAGGAAGAGCCAGCCAATCAGCGTGACCGGCACGATCTGGGCGGCATGGAAGAGGAGGGCGTAGCCGACGGCGGTCTCTCGCGTCACCCCGAAGATTTCCAGGGCCAGCACCGCGGCGTAATGGAACACGCCGACATAGCCGGGCGCCGACGGAATGCTGATGCTGAGTCCGACGAACGCCAATACCGTCCATGCCGCCGTGAGCGGCAGGTGAAGATCCATCGCGAGCAGCATCGTCCACGCGGACAGCGCGGGAACGACCCACACGAGAAGCGTCCATCCGATGAGCGGCACGAGGTTCCCGCGAGCCCTCACACCGTCCAGCCCTTGAACGAACGTGCTGAAGATCCGGGTCGCTCGATGCTCGACGTGCGGCCAGCGGACGGTGAGCCGCGCGAGCAGCCGGGCGGCGGCCTCGGGTGCGACGGCCAGCGTGACGAGGATCGCCACGGCGACGAGGTCGACGGCGAGCAGCGTGGCCGCGGTGTACTGGAAGATCTTCGGTACGGGGATGAGAAAGACGAGAATCGCCAGGGCGCCGACGATGGCGAGGCTGTCGAGCACGCGCTCGACGACCAGCGTGCCGAGCACGGCCCAGAAGCCGCGGCCCCACCGGCGAGCCACGACGTAGACGCGCACGAGCTCACCGGCGCGCAGCGGCAGGATGTTGTTGGCCATGTAGCCGATCATCATGGCGGGCAGGAGCCCCGGGGGCCGATCGGCCGGAGTGAACAAGTAGCGCCAGCGCGCGGCGCGCACGCAGAGTCCAATCGGCGCGAGCAGGACGCTGATGGCCGTCAAGCCGAGGTGCGTGTGACGCAAGCGCTCGGCGACCTGCGCGAGGTCCACCGTCGTCAGCAGGTAGGCGAAAAGCGCCACGCTGATCGCGATGCCGAGTGCGAGCCGGAGGCGGCTCAACCGCGGAGCAACCGGAAGATCAGAGGCCCAGCTGAGCCAGCACCGCGTCGATAGCCGGCGGAACTGTGGTGGGCCGCGACGCCGACTCGAGCGCGGTGTCGGGATCCTTCAAGCCGTGGCCGGTGAGCGTCAGCACGAGGGTCGCGCCCGACTCGAAGCGCCCTGCCTTCACCGTCTTGATGAGGCCGGCCACCGTGGCCGCCGACGCGGGCTCCATGAAGATGCCTTCCTCGCGGGCGAGGAGACGATACGCCTGCAGAATCTCCTCGTCGGTCACGATGTCGATCCAGCCCTTGGAGTCTTTGAGCGCTTCGAGCGCGGGGCCCCAGCTCGCCGGATTTCCGATCTTGATCGCGGTCGCTACGGTGCGGGGCTCTTCGATGACGCGATTCTCGTAGATCGGCGCCGCGCCCGCGGCCTGGAAGCCGACCATGCGCGGCAGCTCCGACATTCGGCCGGCGCGCTGATACTCCCGGTACCCTCGCCAGTAGGCGGTGATGTTGCCGGCGTTGCCGACGGGGATCAGGTGATAGTCCGGCGCGCGTCCGAGCTGATCCACCACCTCGAAGGCGCCGGTCTTCTGTCCCTCCAGCCGGAATGGATTGACCGAGTTGACGAGCGTGACCGGGTGAGTCTCCGAGATCTGGCGGACGATCGACAGGGCCTGATCGAAGTTCCCGTCGACCATCAACACCTTCGCCCCGTGAATCGCGGCCTGTGAGAGCTTGCCGAGAGCGATGGCGCCCTTGGGCACCATGACGAAGGCCTTCAGCCCGGCGCGCGCCGCGTAGGCGGCCGCCGAGGCCGACGTGTTGCCGGTGGAGGCGCAGATGACCGCGCGCGATCCGGCCTCGAGCGCCTTGGACATCGCCATCGTCATCCCGCGGTCCTTGAACGAGCCCGTCGGATTGAAGCCCTCGCACTTGAGGTAGATCGAGAGCGACGGATCGGTCGCCTCGGCCAGACGCGGCGCCGGCACCAGAGGCGTGTTGCCTTCGCGGAGCGTGACGATCGGTGTCCGGTCACTGACCGGGAGGAACTCGCGATACTGCTCGATCACGCCCGGCCACGCCTTCATGCGGACCCGCCCTCCACGCGGATCATCGTCGTCGGCATGGCCACGACGCGCAGGCGGTCGATGGCGGCGAGCGCGGCCCGCATGTCCTTCTCCTGGGCCTCGTGGCTCATCATCACCACGGGGACTGCTTCCTTGGCGGCCCGTTCCTTCTGGAGCACCGACGCGATCGAGATGTTGTTCTCGCCGAGGATGCCGGCCACGCGCGAGAGCACGCCAGGACGATCCTGGGCCATGACGCGCAGGTAGTAGCACGAGCGGATCGAGTCCATGGGCCGGAGCGGCACGACGCCGGGCGCCGTCGCGGGCAGATCCAGCGCCAGCGCGGGCACGCCGTGGGCGATGCGGCGCGCGATCTCGACGATGTCCGACCACACCGCGGAGGCCGTGGGAAGCTGGCCGGCGCCCCGGCCGTAGAACATCAGGTCACCGACCGCGTGACCGGTGATGAAGACGCCGTTGAAGACGCCCGACACGGCGGCCAGCGGCGAGTCGGCGGGAATCATCGTGGGATGGACCCGCACCTCGACCCCGCCATCGTTGGCCTTGGCGATCGCGAGGAGCTTCACTCGGTAGCCGAGCTCGCGCGCGTAGGCGATGTCCTGCGGGGTCACGCGCGTGATGCCTTCGGTGTGGATGTCCTTCAGATCGACGAACGTGCGGAAGGCGAGCGTGACCAGGATCTGCAGCTTGTGGGCCGAGTCCAGGCCCTCGATGTCGAGCGTCGGATCGGCCTCGGCGTAACCGTGCGCCTGGGCTTCCTTGAGGACGACCCCGAAGTCGAGCCCTTCGCCCGTCATCTTCGACAAGATGTAGTTGCAGGTCCCGTTGACGATGCCGAAGACGGAGAGGACCCGGTTGGCGACCAGCCCTTCCTTCACGGCGCGGATGAGCGGAATGCCGCCGGCGACCGACGCTTCGAAGCCGAGCATGACGCCGCGCCGCCGCGCCTCATCGTAGATCTCGGCGCCGTGATGGGCGAGCAGCGCCTTGTTGGCGGTCACGACGTGCTTACCGCTCCCCAGCGCCTTGAGGATGAACGAGCGCGCCGGCTCGAGACCGCCGACCAGCTCGACGACGATGTCGACCTGGCCGTCGCCGAGCACGCGATTGGCGTCGGTGGTCATCGGCAGGCGGGTGATGTCGAGGCCCTCGCGGGGCCGCGTGACGTCGAGGTCGGCGACGGCGGCGAGGCGGAGGCGGCAGCCGGCGCGCTCCTCCAACATCGCGCGCTCCGACTCCAGCAGCTTGGCGACTCCGGCCCCGACGGTGCCGAGGCCGAGCAATCCGATGCGGACTTCTTTCACGCCGGTGCGATCAACGCCCGAGGCGCTTCAGGCCGCGCAGCGCCTGACGGATGCGCTGCTCGTTTTCCACCAGCGCGAACCGGACGAACCCCTCGCCGTACTCACCGAAGCCGATCCCGGGCGAGACGGCGACCTTCGCCTCCTGGATCAGGAGCTTCGAGAATTCCAGCGAGCCCATGCCCCGGAAATCCTCCGGAATCGGCGCCCAGACGAACATGGTGCCCTTCGGCTTCTCGACCGACCAGCCGAGCTTGTTCAGCCCATCGACCAGGACGTCGCGGCGCTTGCGGTGAACCTCCACGATGTCGCGCACGACGGTGGGGTCGCCCTCCAGCGCCACGATGCCGGCGATCTGGATGGGCTGGAAGGCTCCGTAGTCGAGATACGACTTGATGCGAGCCAGCGCGTGCACCATCTTCGAGTTGCCGCAGACGAAACCGAGCCGCCAGCCCGGCATGTTGTAGGACTTCGACGTCGAGAAGATCTCCACGCCGACGTCCTTGGCGCCCGGCACCTCGAGGAACGACGGCGGCTGGTAACCGTCGAACGTGAAGTCGGCGTAGGCGAAGTCGTGGACGACCATGAGCCGGTGCTCTTGCGCGAAGGCCACGACCTTCTCGAAGAAGCTACGGTCCACGCATAGGGTCGTCGGGTTGTGCGGGAACGAAAGGATCAAGAGCTTCGCTTTCGGCCAGGCAAGCTTTGCTGTCTCTTCCAATCGTAGGAAGAAGTCGCCGTCGGGCGTGAGCGGGACGGACCTGAGATCACCGTCGGCGATCACCACCGAGTAGGCGTGGATCGGATAGGTCGGATTCGGGACGAGCGCGCCGTCGCCGGGCTGGAGCACGGCCAGCGCCAGATGCGCCATGCCTTCCTTGGCCCCGATGGTCGCGATGACTTCGGTGTCGGGGTCGAGATGGACGCCGTAGCGGTCCTTGTACCACTTCGTCATCGCCACGCGCAGGCGCGTGATCCCGCGCGAAGCCGAGTAGCGGTGGTTCTTCGGATTCTGCGCGGCCTCGACGAGCTTCGCCACGATGTGCGGGGGCGTCGGCATGTCGGGATTCCCCATGCCGAGATCGATGATGTCCTCGCCGCGAGCTCGCGCTTTGGTCTTCAGGTCGTTGACGATCGCGAACACGTACGGCGGAAGTCGCTTGATCCGATAGAACTCGTCCATGAGCCCCTCGCGGTGGTGTCCTGTGATGATACCGAGGCCGCGCGCGGAGTGTCAATAAATCGAACTCTGACGAGGAGTTACATCACACGTCGAGGCGACGCAGCGAACGAGTGGTCGTCGAGCGATCGACGCCGGACTGACGCACGCGTGCCGTGATGGCAGGGCCCGGATTTGTAACTCCTTGATTCCATTCGCCACACTGGTCGGCACATGGTTTGCCCTCATGAGGGCGGCATGAGTACGCAGCACGCGGTCGACTCGGGGCTGGCGGCGACCACAGAGGCGGTTGACAGTCTCAGCGAGCCAATGCTAGAAACCGCGCAGGATCTGGGGCGTCCTCTCACCCAAGGGAGATCCGCGCGGGTGAACCACAAGAAGCAATTCAGCCTGCTGGTGGTGCGAGGAGACGGCGCTCGAGTCCTTCGTCTCTCGTTCCCGAAGCGGCTTCCGCTGACCATCCTCGTGGCTGGTGTTGTGGTCGCGGGCGGTTTCAGCGTCGTCGTCGGAGACTGGTGGCACGTGCGCCAGCGGATTCGCGACTCCGCCTCGCTGTACCAGCAGATCGAGGAGCAGCGGGCGATGATCGACAAGTTCAATCGTCGCGTCACCGAGCTGCGCCAGGAAGTTGCGAGCTGGGGCGAGCTGCATGGGCACATCTGGGAGGCGTTCGGTCCCGACGTCGCGCCCAAGAACTCCGGCACCGGCATCGGTGGCCGGGCGACGCCGACGGAGCGTCCGATGGGCAAGCTCTCGGCCATGGCGCAGCTCGACCTCCTCGCCGAGAACGTGATCGAGGAAGGCGAGAGCCTGCGCGCGCTCGACAAGCTCATCACGCGCGCCCGCAAGGCGCTGGCGGCGCTGCCGTCGCGCTGGCCGGTGCGCGGCGCCGTGAACTCGGAGTTCGGCAATCGACTGAGCCCGTGGACGAAGGCGCCCGAGTTCCACTCCGGCCTCGACATCGCCGCCAACGGTGGCACCTCGGTGAAGTCACCGGCCGCCGGCACGGTGATCCACGCCGGCCCCCACTCCGAGTACGGACTGGCGGTGATCATCGACCACGGCCAGGACGTGCGGTCGCTGTACGGTCATCTCTCCAAGATCAACGTCAGGCAAGGGCAGACGGTCGAGCGCGGCACCGAGCTGGCGCTGACCGGCAACACCGGCCGCTCTTCCGGCCCGCACCTGCACTACGAGGTGATGGTCCGCGGGCAGGCCGTGAATCCTCGCGCCTACCTCTGGGATTAGCCCGGGCAGGGGCTGCGCCCCTTCCGACGCTCCATTCAGCTTGCAGCGGCGTTGCCGTCACTCGACAATGCGAGGTATGAAGCCGGCGCACGTCGTCACCGCGATCCTGCTCCTCGCCGGGTGCTCGAGCACCGGAGAGTGGGTCTACAACAAGCCCCGCACCAGCGCCGTCCAGGTCGACCGCGATCTCGGCACCTGCCGGAAGGAATCCACGCGGAACACCGCGGTCGTGCTCGCGCCATCCCAGCGCCTCGACCGTGACGCGATGAACCGGTGCATGGAACGGAAGGGCTACACGGTCACGCTCGAGACGGAGTGATCTTCCCCGCCAGGAAGTCCAGGCAGAGCGCGTTGAAGGCGTCCGCCTGCTCCCAGAAATAGACGTGGCCGGCGCCGACGACGGCGCGGAGGGCGGCGCCCGGGATGCGAGCCACCAGCTCCCGTGAGAATCGGGGCGGGACCAGGATGTCGTCCTCGGCGACGCTCACGAGCGTCGGGCAGTGGATGCCGGGGAGCCGCGCCAGCGTGTCGTGATGCTCGATGGCCGCCGTCTGGCCGAGAAATCCCGTCAGCGATTGCGGGAAGGGATTCGCGAGCGCCGTCTGGATCACCGCCTCCACGAACTCGGGACGCTCGTCGTAGGTGCGGTAGGAGAAGAGCCAGAGCATCAGCGCCCTGACCAAGGCGTCGGGGGTCAAGGCAGCCCGCATGTCTCGCCACGCGGCCAGCAGCGCCTTCATGTGCGTATCGGGCCGCGCCGTCGTGCACCCCAGGTGAAGGCTCCGCACGCGCCCCGGGTAGGCGAGCGCCAGCTCCTGGGCGATCATGCCGCCCATGGATACGCCGACGACGTGCGCGCGCTCGATCCCGAGCGCGGCGATGAGACCCGCCGTGTCGTCGGCCATGGTGCGGATCGTGTACGGCGGCTCCGGCGCGTCGCTCTGCCCGGCGCCCCGGTTGTCGAACGTCACGACGCGGTAGTGCTCGGCGAGAGCGCGGACCTGGAAGGCCCACGCCAGATGATCACCGCCGAAGCCCATGATCAGGATCAACGGCTCGCCGCCGCCGGTCTCCTCGTAAAACATCCGAATCCCATTCACCGTTACTTTAGGCATCAGCGCCCCACGCAGCGATCGCCGGGAATTGAATTGCCGTCGTGCACGCGCCGGATCCGCGATCGCGCCGCTTCATGGCCGGGGGGTTGGGGGTGGTGTAGTCCTCTGAGACCCGTTCCCTGAGCGTCGGACTTTGCGCACCGGTGCGAGAGGGGACGCCACAACGCGAACCCGCCCCAGCGCACGTGGTCAAAGAGGACCACACCAGCCCCGACCCCGCGTTCAAGAAGCTACGCGATCGCGACGCCGGTGCGGACCTGACAGGCGACCCAGTGCCCCGGCGAGACCTCCTTGAGCACCTGGTCGTTGGTCGAGCACGACGGTACCCGCAGCGCACAGCGCGTGTGGAAACGGCAGCCCGAGGGCGGGTTGATCGGGCTCGGCACGTCGCCCTCGAGAATGATGCGCTTGCGCTTCACCGTCGGGTCG
Organism: Candidatus Rokuibacteriota bacterium; assembly: GCA_003220615.1. GTDB lineage: Bacteria > Methylomirabilota > Methylomirabilia > Rokubacteriales > CSP1-6 > 40CM-68-15. The sequence continues at coordinate 27,473 of QHTB01000180.1, read as the reverse complement.
GGGATCGGCACCGCGCTGAGCAGCGCCTCGGTGTAGGGATGCCGCGGGTTGGTGTAGAGCTCCCTGGCCGGCGCGATCTCGACGATCTTGCCCAGGTACATGACGGCGACGCGCGTGGAGATGTGCTCGACGACCGACAGGTCGTGGGCGATGAAGAGGTACGTGAGCCCGAACTTGGCCTGCAGGTCCTCCAGCAGGTTGATGATCTGGGCCTGGATCGACACGTCGAGGGCCGACACCGGTTCGTCGGCCACGATGAGCTTGGGGCTGACGGCGAGCGCCCGGGCGATGCCGATGCGCTGCCGCTGGCCGCCCGAGAACTCGTGCGGATAGCGCCGCAGGTGATCGGCCGAGAGGCCGACGGTCTCGAGGAGCTGGATGACGCGCTCCTCGCGGGCCCGCCGGTTCGGCGCCAGCTTGTGGATCACCAGGGCTTCGCCGATGATCGATCCCACCGTCATCCGAGGATTCAGCGAGGCGTAGGGGTCCTGGAAGATGATCTGCATCTCCTTCCGGAGGGCCCGTAGCGATCGCTTGTCGAGCGTCGTGACGTTCTTCTGCTCGAACCACACCTCGCCCGAGGTCGGCTCGATCAATCTCAGGATGGACCGCCCGGTGGTCGACTTGCCGCAGCCCGACTCGCCGACGAGGCCCAGCGTCTCGCCCCGCATGATGTCGAACGACACGTCGTCGACGGCGTGCACGCGCGCCACCTCGCGCGAGAGGAGGCCGCCCCGGATCGGGAAGTATTTTCGAAGATTGCGAACGCGGAGAAGGGACTCGGCCATCGTCGCGCTCCTCAGTAGAGGAAGCAGGCCACTTTGTGGCCGGGCCGCACTTCCTTGAGCGGCGGCGTGCTCTCGTAGAACTGGGGCTTCACGAACTGGCAGCGCGGCGCGAACCGGCAACCCGGCTTCACCTCGCCCCGCAGCGTCGGCACCGTGCCCGGAATCGTGTCGAGCTTGCGGCGTTGGGTGGCGGCCAGGTCGATGCGCGGAATCGAGCGCAGCAGTCCTTGCGTATAGGGGTGCAGGGGCTCCTTGAAGAGCTCACTGACCGACGCTTCCTCCACCACCTGGGCGGCGTACATGACGACCACGCGCTGGGCCGTCTCGGCGATCACGCCCATGTCGTGGGTGATGAGCATGACCGCCATGTTGAAGCGCGCCTTCAGCTCGTTGAGCAGCTCGAGAATCTGGGCCTGGATCGTGACGTCGAGCGCGGTGGTCGGCTCGTCGGCGATGAGGAGCTTGGGGTTACAGGAGAGCGCCATCGCGATCATGATCCGCTGCCGCATGCCGCCCGAGAGCTGATGCGGATACTCCTTCACCCGGCGCTCGGCGTTGGGAATGTGCACGATCCGCAGCATCTCCACCGTCTTGTCCATGGCGTCGCGGCGTCCCAGGCCCTCGTGGAGCCGAATGGCCTCGGCGATCTGCTCGCCCACCGTGAAGACCGGATTGAGCGAGGTCATCGGCTCCTGGAAGATCATCGCGATTTCCTTGCCGCGGATCTTGCGCATCTGCGCCGGCGGCAGGTCCAGGAGGTTCCGGCCGTTGTAGAGGATCTGGCCTTCGACGATGCGGCCAGGCGGCTGGGCGATCAGCCGCATGATGCTGAGGGCGGTCACGCTCTTGCCGCAGCCCGACTCGCCCACCACGCCCAGCGTCTCGCCGGGCTTGATGTAGAGGTCGATGCCGTCGACGGCGCGGATCACGCCCTCGTCGGTGAAGAAGTAGGTCTTGAGGCCTCTGACGTCGAGCAGTCGCTCGGCCATGGGTTCTCCTACCAGCCCCTCGTGATCTCGGCGATGGCCTCGAGCGCGCGCCGGATGTCGTCGGCGTCCACGTCCTTGTGGGTCACGCAGCGAATGGCCGTCGGGCCGATGGCGTGGACCTTCACCTTGCGGGCGGCGCAGCCCTGCACGATCTCCTGCGTCGCCGCCTCGGCCGTGCGCTTTGGGACGGCGGCCACGGCGAAGATGACGATGTTCGTCTGCACGCTGGCGAGGTCGATGCGGATGCCGGGTAGCTTGGCCACGCCCTCGGCCAGCGTCCGCGCGTTCACGTGGTCGTCGGCCAGCCGCCCCACCATCCGCTCGAGGGCCACGATGCCGGCCGCCGCGATGATGCCGGCCTGCCGCATGCCACCCCCCAGCATCTTGCGCAGGCGCCGGGCCCGCGTCACGACCTCGGGGCGGCCGCAGATCACCGAGCCCACCGGAGCGCCCAGGCCCTTGGAGAGGCAGAACGTGACGGTGTCGACGTCGCGCGTGAAATCGCGCGCGTCACGCCGGAGGGCGACGGCCGCGTTGAAGAGCCGCGCGCCGTCCAGGTGGACGGGAACGCCGGCGCCGTGCGCGACGGCCGCCACCGCGGCGATCTCCTCCGGGGTGCAGCAGGTCCCGCCGTGACGGTTGTGCGTGTTCTCGATGCACACCAGGCCCGTGGGCGGGATGTGGATGTTGGCGGGCCGCAGCGACTCGCGGACCTGGTCGGGGCTGAGGAACCCCCGCGCGGTTTTCACCGCGCGCATCTGCACGCCGCCGATGACCGACGCCCCGGCCACCTCGTTGTTGAAGATGTGGCAGTCGAGATCGAGGACGACCTCCGAGCCCGGCTGCGTCTGGCTCCACACGGAGAGGAGATTGCCCTGCGTCCCCGACGCCACGAAGAGGCCGGCGTCCTTGCCCGTGCGCTCCGCGGCCATGGTTTCCAGGCGCTTGACGGTGGGGTCCTCCTCCCACACGTCGTCGCCGACCTCGGCGCGCGCCATGGCGTCGCGCATCTCGGGGGTCGGCAGCGTGAGCGTGTCGGAGCGAAGATCGACGATGTCGTGCATGACTATCTCCGGACCATCGGCGTTACCGTTGAGCCGAGAGCCGCTGGGCGGCGCGCCGACCGAAATCGGTGTAGGGGAACTCGGCGGCAAGACGGTTCAACAACTCCTTGGCCGCGTCGGGCTTGCCCTCGGCGTTGTTCACCTCGGCCAGCAGCCAGAGCGCCTCGGGATATACGAGCGTGCGCACATAGTCCTTGAGGACCAGCTCGAGACGCTGGCGGGCCGCGCTCGGATTGCCCTGGTTGATGTAGTAGGCGGCCACCCACACCTCTTTCTGTGCGAGGCGCCCGCGGCAGATGTCGATCTTGGCCAGGCTGTCGGTGGCGTAGCGACTCTCCGGATACTGCTTCACCACCGTCTTGAACGCCTCCAGCGCCTTCTTGGCCAGCGTCTGATCCTGTTCGATCGGCTTGACCTGGTCGTAGTACGCCATGGCCAGCCGATACTGCACCAGATCGGCGATCTGATGGCGCGGGTAGAAGGACAGGAACGTCTCGAATTCCTTGATGGCCTTGTCGAACTCGGCATCGCGGTAGAAGGCTTCGCCGAGCAGGAAGCGCGCACGCGGCGCGTAGGAGGAATTGGGATGGCGTTCGACGATCTTCGTGAAGGACTTCCGTGCGTCCTCGTACCGTTTCTCGTTCAGCTGATTTTCCCCCAGCTGATAGAGCTCCTCGGCGGGCAGAATGGGAGTGGCCTGCGGCTTGAGCCAACCGCACCCAGCGGCGGCCACGAGCGCGAGCACGAGAGCGATTCGTCGGAGAGCGGCAGGCATCGAAACTGCCTGTATATACCACAATTGCCGGCGTAAAATCCCCGCATGTCACTCCCCCGAATGGTGCGCGTGCGCCAGACCTTTTCTCGGCCACGCGTCGCCGACATCCCCCGCTCGGTGGCGGACGCCCTGGCCGCCGCCGGCCTGCCGATCAAGCGCGGTGACACCGTCGCGGTCGGTGCTGGCAGCCGGGGCATCGCCAACATCGACGTCATCGTCGGCGCCACCGTGCGGGCCCTCAAGGACCTCGGCGCCCGCCCGTTCGTCTTCCCAGCCATGGGCAGCCACGGTGGTGGCACGCCCGAGGGCCAGCTCTCGGTCCTCGAGCACTACGGCATCACCGAAGCCACGATGGGATGTCCCGTGCGCGCGACCATGGACGTCGTGCAGGTCGGTGAAGCGCTCGGCCTCCCCGTGTGGCTCGACAAGTACGCGTCGCAGGCGGACTGGATCGGCCTCGTCAATCGTGTCAAGCCCCACACCGACTTCAAGGGCTCGATCGAATCCGGTCTCTTCAAGATGATGACGATCGGGCTCGGCAAGTACCAGGGCGCCATCCAGTACCACCGGGCCAACATCCACCACGGCTACGAGAAGGTGATCACGTCGGTCGGGCGGGAGATGCTGGCCAGAGCGCGCATTGGCTTCGGCGTCGGGATCGTCGAGAACGGCTACGACGAGACGGCGCAGATCGAAGCCTTCAACGCCGCGAATCTCGAGGACGGCGAGCGCCGCCTGCTCAAGGACGCGCGCGAGTGGATGGCGCGCCTGCCTTTCTCGCCGATCGACGTCCTGGTCGTCGAGCAGATCGGCAAGAATATCTCGGGCTCGGGTATGGACACCAACGTCATCGGGCGGCCATCGAACCCGCACGAGCCGTTCCTCAACGATCCCAAGATCCTCTGGATCGTCGCTCTCGAGCTCACCGACGAGAGCTACGGGAACGCCACCGGCATCGGCAACGCCGACTTCACCACGCGCCGGCTCGTGGAGAAGATCGACATGAAGCCGACGCTCATCAACTGCATCACCGCCTGCACGCCCAACGGCGCCAAGATCCCGGCCACGTATGACACCGATCGGGAGGCCATCGAGACGGCGCTCTCCTGCATCGGACTGACGCCGCCCGAGAAGGCGCGGGTCATCCGGATCAAGAACACGTTGATGCTCGGCGAGATCGAAGTGTCGGAGGCCTACCTTCCGGACGTGGCCCGCCGCTCCGACCTCACGCCGCTGGGCGATCCCGCACCCCTCGCGTTCGACGTCGCCGGTCGCCTGCGCGCCTTCTAGGGGCGTGAAGGCGCTCGTCTACTCGGCCTGGGACACCCTGGAGGTCCGTGACGTCCCCGGCCCGCGTCCCGACGCGGGGGACGTCGTGCTTCGCGTGGCCGCCGTCGGCATCTGCGGCTCCGAGCTGGAGGCGGTCGCCTCACGCAGCCCGCGCCGCACCCCGCCCGTGATCCTCGGTCACGAGTTCTGTGGTGAAGTCGAGGAGCTCGGCCCGGGCGTCCACGACGTGAAGGTGGGCGATCGCGTCGCCGCGTCGTCGGTGATCCCGTGCGGACGGTGCGGGTCGTGCCGGGCGGGCGCCACCCATCTCTGTCCGCAGCGCCAGATCTTCGGGATGAACCGCCCCGGCGCGTTCGCCGAGCGCGTGGCCGCGCCGGCCTTCGTGCTCTTCCCACTGCCCGAGCGGGTGGGGCCGCTCGAGGGCGCGCTGATCGAGCCACTGGCCAACGCCGTCCACGTGTGGTCACTCGTGACCGTTCGCTTTCCCGAGATCGTCGTCGTGATCGGCTGCGGGGCCATCGGGCTGCTGGCCTTGCAGGTCGCTCGCGCGGGCGGCGCGCTCACGCTGATCGCGGTGGACACGAACGAGGCACGGCTGCAGATGGCGCATGCCGTGGGCGCCGAGCCGGTCTTCAACCCGACGCGCCAGGACGTCGTCGCCGAGCTGCGTGACAGCACGCGAGGCGCGATGGCCGACGTCGTCGTGGATGCCGTGGGCGCCGGCGTCACCCGTCGCGCGGCCGTCGAGATGGTGCGCCCCGGCGGCGAGGTCGTGTGGATCGGGCTCCACGGCGATGCCACCGAGCTTCCCGGGCGGGAGGTCGTGCTGGGCGAACGACGGATCACCGGCTCGTACGCGGTGACCGCGCGCGATATCGAGACCGCGATCGGGCTGTTCGCCCACCACCGGATCGACGTGGCCCCGTGGGTGCGTCCGTTCACGCTCGACGAAGGCGCGCGCGTCTTCCGCGAGCTGCTCACGGCACCGCCCGCGGAGTATGCGAAGGCCGTGCTGATGCCGTGAGATAAGTCGCGCGAGTTTCGCGGGTCGGTACACTGGAACCTATGGGTCGGTATGTGCCGATTCGCGACTATGCGGTGATCGGCGATGGCCGGACGGTGGCGCTGGTGGCCAGGGATGGAGCCATCGACTGGCTGTGCCTGCCCAACATGGATTCGCCCAGCGTCTTCGCCGCGATCCTCGATGCCGAGCGCGGCGGCAGCTTCGAGCTGTGCCCCACCGAGCGCTACGAGACGACGCGACGCTACCGACCGGGCACCAACGTTCTGGAAACGACGTTCACCACCACCAGCGGCAGCGTCCGTGTCACCGACGCGATGACGCTGCCCGATGCCAACCTCGGTCCGTTGCGGGAGCTGGCGCGCAGAGTCGAAGGCCTGAGCGGCCGCGTCGCGATGCGGTGGCGAGCGACGCCACGCTTCGATTACGGACGGCGCGCGCGCCTCGAACGTCGCGGCGAGATTCCGGTGGCCAGCCACGGCGCCGACGGCGTCGCGTTTGGGAGCTGGGACGCGGGAGCTCCGGAGATTCGCGACGGCGGCGTGAGCGGGCGGTTCGAGATGGCGGCCGGACGTCGGGCCCTCCTGGGCGTGATCGCCACCTGCAACGAGCCGCTCGTCTTCCCCCCACGCGCCCACGTCGAAGCTCGGCTCGACGCCACCGCGGCGTTCTGGGAGCGGTGGTCGGGGCAGCTCACGTACGCCGGCCCCTGGCGCGATGCCGTCGTGCGGAGCGCGCTGGCGCTGAAGCTGCTCGTCTTCGCACCATCCGGCGCCATCACGGCCGCGCCGACCACGTCGCTGCCGGAGGCGATCGGCGGCGAGCGCAACTGGGACTACCGCTACTGCTGGATCCGCGACTCCTCCTTCACGATCGAGGCGCTCCTCCAGCTCGGCTGTCGTCAGGAGGCGACGTCGTTCTTCTGGTGGTTCATGCACGCCACGCGACTGACGTCGCCTCGCTTGCGGGTGCTCTATCGGCTCGACGGCGGCGCCCACGTGCCCGAGCGTGTGCTCGATCATCTGAGCGGCTACCGCGACTCGCGGCCGGTGCGCATCGGCAACGCCGCCGCCGACCAGCTTCAGCTCGACACGTTCGGCGAGCTGCTCGACGCCGCCTTCGGATACGTGCGACGCGGCGCCCGGATCGACCGCGACACGATGAACCAGCTCGCGGAGCTCGCCGACTTCGTGGCCGACCACTGGCGCGAGCCGGACGCGGGAATCTGGGAAGTGCGGATGGAGCCCCAACACTTCACCGAGTCCAAGGCCATGTGCTGGGTTGCGCTCGATCGAGCGGCGCAGCTCGCCGAGACCGGTCATCTGTCCGGCCGGCGCCGGCAGCGCTGGCTCACCGAGGCGGCGGCGATCCGAGCCTTCATCGACAACCACTGCTGGTCGGAGCGGCTCGGCAGCTACGTCCGGTACGCCGGTCGTGAGGAGCTGGACGCGAGCCTTCTGATGATGCCGATCATGCGGTACGACGAACCGACGTCGCCTCGCCTCGCCGGCACGATCGAAGCCGTGCGCCGTGAGCTCGGCCGCGGGGCGCTCGTCTATCGCTACACGGGCGAGGACGGGCTCGCCGGCGCCGAAGGCGTCTTCGTGTGCTGCTCGTTCTGGCTCGCCGAGGCCCTGGCGCTGGCCGGACGCCGCGACGACGCTGCGCGCTCGATGGACGCGGCGCTCGCCCTGGCGAACGACGTCGGACTCTTCTCGGAGGAGCTCGATCCGGCGAGCGGCGAATTCCTCGGGAATTTTCCCCAGGGGCTGGTGCACCTGGCCATCATCAGCGCGGCCGCCGCCATCGCCCGGCTTCCGTCATGAGCGTGTGGGCGGCGCTGGCCGGAGGCTTCGCGGGCACCCTGGTGTTGACCACCGCGCTGAGCGGCGCCAGTCAGCTCCGCCTGACGCGCATCGACATCCCGTTCCTGCTCGGGACGGCTTTCACCGACGACCGCACGAGGGCCAAGGTCCTCGGCTACGGCCTTCATTTCGTGGCCGGGATGGCCTTCTCGCTCGTGTACTACGCGATGTTCCTCGTGATCGGGCGCGCCGGCTGGCGGCTCGGGATGACGTTCGGTCTGCTCCACTCGCTGTTCGCAGGCAGCGCGCTCGTCAACGTGCTGCTCCCCGCCATCCATCCCAGGATGGGCACGCCGTTCACCGCGGCGGACTCGTCACCACTGCTCGAGCCGCCCGGCTTCATGCTGCTGAACTACGGGCGCGCGACACCGATCGTGACGATCATCGCGCACGTCGCGTACGGCGCGATCGTGGGCGCCGTCGTGGCCGCGGCTACTTGACCTCGACCTGGCCCTTCATGTTCGGGTGGAGGCCGCAGACGTAGTCGTAGGTCCCGGCGGCCGCGAACGTATGCGAGTAGGACTGCCCCTTGGTCAACACAGGGCCACGTGCCTTGCTGGCAGTCAGCGTGATCTGGTGCGGTGAGTCGTCGTTGTTGATCCACATCACGGCCTGGCCCGGCGCCGCCGTGAGCCGGGGTGGCCCGAAGGAGAACCCGCTGATGCGGACGTCGGGCGCGCCCGTGCCAGTGGTGCCGCCGCCGCCCATCAGACCGGCCAGCGAGATCACAAAGTCCTGCTTCTCGTGGGGCTTGTGGCACTGGAAGCAGCCCGTGTAATTCGCGTTCGCGTTGAACCGGCCGTCGGTGCCGAAGGCCGAATACTCCCACTCGCCATTGCGGAGGTCGCCCGGATACTCGGCACCCCAGCCCTGGCGCTTCTCCATCACCGTGAAGCCGATGCGATCGCCCTTCAGGAATCGCCCGCTCGCGTTCTTCAGCGGATTGCCCTGAGCGTCCGCCTGCGCCTTGTATTGCACGAGCACGAGGACGGTGCGGTCGGGAAGCGGCTGGCCTCGCTTCATGGCGTCCACCGCCTCTTGCGACGACGCGTACAGCTCACGGTATTGCTTCACGTCGTAGCGATCGACGATCGTGTAGAGAACGTATTTCTCCCAGTTCGCCGGGAACTCGATCTTCTCGGGTCCCGCGGTGCTGGAGCGGGCCGTCAGCAGGGCGACGGCGATGGGCAGCGCGAGGATGCAGACGGTAACAAGGGATCGTTTCATGGACGTCACGATATACCACGAGACTCGGGAGCGACAGGCCGGCCGCGCTCGCGGCCGAGATAGGCGCGCGCGACGCGCTCGTCGCGCAGCAGGTCGCCGGCGGCGGCGGCCAGGACGATGCGTCCATGCTCCAGCACGTACCCGCGGTCGGCCGTCTCGAGGGCCACCTCCGCCATCTGCTCGACGACCAGCAACGTCAGGCCTTCATCTCGCAGCGCGGCGAGCGCCGCCCAGACCTCCGCGACGAGGCGCGGCGCCAGGCCGAGCGACGGCTCGTCCAGCAGGAGCAGCCGCGGCCGCGCCATGAGCCCACGCGCGATCGCCAGCATCTGCTGCTCGCCGCCCGACAGTGTTCCGGCGAGCTGCGCTTTGCGATCGCGAAGCACGGGGAACCGCGTGAAGGCGCGCTCGACATCGACGCCGACCTCGGCGTCGCGGCGGCCGTACGCGCCGAGACGGAGGTTGTCGAGGACGGTCAGCTCCGGGAAGACCATGCGACCCTCGGGCACGAGGGCGATCCCGTGACGCGCGATCCAGTGCGCTGGCCGCCGCGTGATGTCCTGGCCCTCGAACGCGATGGTGCCCCGCCGCGGCGCCAGCAGACCGGCGATGGTCTTGAGCGTGGTGGTCTTGCCGCTGCCGTTGGCGCCGATGATCACCACCAGCTCGCCGCGCCGCACCGTCACGCCGACGTCGCTCACGACTTCCATCCGGGCGTACGCCACCCCCAGGTTCTGGACTTCGAGAATCGTTTCGCCCGTCGCGGCACGAGCGGGTTCGCCGGGAGCGGCGCGTCGCGCGCGCCCCACCTGGCCGAGATACGCTTCGACCACGGCGGGATCTCGCTGGACCTCGGCCGGTGTGCCGACGGCGATGCGTCGCCCGTAGTTCAGCACCGTCACCCGGTCCGAGATCCCCATGACGAGGTCCACGTGATGTCCAACCAGGAGGACGGCCATGCCGGTATCGCGGATCCGCGCGATCAGCTCGGCCAGGCGCTCGATCTCCGACTGGGCCAGGCCGGCCGCCGGCTCGTCGAGGAGCAGGGCGGTGGGTCGCCGCGCGATGGCGCGGGCGATCTCCACGAGGCGCTTCACGCCGAAGGGCAGGTTGCGCGCGAGCTCGTCAGGGTCGCCGTCGTAGCCGACGAAGGCCAGCAGCCCGATCGCCTCGGCGCGCAGATCGCGCTCGCGCCGCCGGCCGACGGGAAACCCGAGCAGCGTGCTCGCCAGGCTTCCGGTGGCCTCGCCGGCGAGGCCGACGCGGACGTTGTCGGCGACGGTCATGGACTCGAAGAGCTGCGTGGTCTGGAACGTCCGTGCGATCCCGGCCCGGGCGATGCCGTGCGCCGCCAGATCATCCAGGGCGCGCTCGCCAATGGTCACGGTGCCCGCCGTCGGCCGATAGTAGCCCGAGAGGATGTTGAGCAACGTCGTCTTCCCGGCTCCGTTGGGACCGATCAGGCCGTGGACGCTCCGGGGCGCGAGCGTGACGTCGGCGTCGGCGAGCGCGAGGAGTCCACCGAACCTCATCTCGAGACTTTTCGCGACAAGGGTCGGCGCTGAAGAATCGCCGGACACGGATGGCGGAACCTCGGTCGCGGATCGCGCAAAAAGGGGAGTCTGAGGGGGGACGAAGGGTCCCCCCTCAGCACGACGATCATAGGGTGTTCGAGATCGCCGCCAAGTAGAGAGCGCCCCCACGACCCCCTGAGGCAGGAAATAGATGCTCCCCAGCAGCAGCACGCCGTACATCACGAGGCGATAGTCCGAGAAGCGATGGAGCAGCTCAGGCAGCACGATGAGGACCATCGATCCGACGAGCGGCCCCGTCACGCGTCCGAGGCCGCCGAACAGCACGATGAGCAGGAAGAGGATCGACGTCTGCATCGTGAACGAGTCGGGACTGACGAAGCCGGCGAGATGCGCGTAGAGGCACCCACCGGCTCCGGCGAAGGCCGCCGACAGGGTGAAGGCGACGGTACGCACCCAGTAGGGATTGAGCCCGACCGCCTCGGCGGCGATCTCGCTGTCGCGGACGGCCACGAGCGCGCGGCCCCACGCCGAGCGCTCCAGGTTGCGGGCGAGCAGCAGGCTCACGACGACGGTCAGCGCGACCACGTAGTAGTAGAGCGGCAACGTCAGCTCGAGCGCTCCGAGCCGCGGCCGCGGGATGCTCGCGATGCCGCCGAAGCCCTTGGTGAGCGCGTCCCACTCGATGAGGCCGTGCTCCACGATGATGCCGAACGCGATGGTCACCATCGCCAGGTAGGGCCCGCTCACGCGCAGGGAGGCCAGCGCCAGCACCACGCCCACCGCAGCGCCCAGCACGATGGCCGCGGGCAGCCCAATCCAGAAGCCGAGGCCGAGCCGCGTGGTGATGATCGCCGACGCATAGGCCCCCAGGGCATAGAAGCCGGCCTGGCCGAGTGAGACCTGCCCGGAGGCACCGGCAAGGATGTTGAGCCCGGTCGTCACGACGATGCTGATGCCGATCAGCATCGCGATGAACAGGTAATACGTGTTCGACGTCGCCAGCGGGACGCCGGCGGCGGCGACGAGCCCGAGCGCGACGACGAGACGCCCGGCGCCGGTCACGTTACACGCGCCGTAGCGCCGGCGCGCCGAAGAGCCCCCACGGCCGCAGCAGCAGGACGACGATGACGAGACCGAAGCCGAGGATCTCGCGGACGCCCGTCCCGAGATATCCGGCCACGATCGCCTCGAAGATCCCGTACAGGAAGCCGGCCACGATGATGCCGCGCGGACTTTCCATGCCGCCGATGATCGCGACGGCGAACGCCTTGAGGCCGATCGTCGTGCCCATCGTGGCCGAGACGTTGAGGAGCGGCGCCAGGAGCACGCCGGCGACGCCGGCGAGAAGGGACGACAGGGCGTAGGCCGCGGTGATCGTGCGATTGACGTCGATCCCCATGAGGCCGGCCGCCTCGTGGCTGAAGGCCACGGCGAGTAGCGCCTTGCCGGCGAGCGTCCGGCGGAAGCCGAGCTCGACCGCCACCATGAGGGCGATCCCGACCACCGGCACCAGGAGCTCGTGGGGGTAGACGCCGGCGCCGAGGATCATCCACGGCGTCGTCGCGAGCGCCGAGGGAAACGCGCGCGCGTCCTTGCCGAAGAGGATCATCGTGACGTTCTCGGCGATGATCCCGAGCGCGATCGTGGCCAGCAGCCAGGCGATCGACGCCGAGCGAAGGAACGGCCTGACGGCGATGCGCTCCACGAGCACGCCCATTGCGGCGAGCGCAACCAGCGTGACGGCGAGGGCGAGAGTAAAGGGCCAGCCTGCGCTCACGTAGAGCGCGTACGCGACGACGGCCCCCACCATCACGGACTGGCCCTGGGAGAAGTTGACCGTCTTGCTCGTCGCGTAGGTGATGTTGTAGCCGAGCGCTACCAGCGCGTACATGCTGCCGAGGGCGAGGCCGCTGAAGAGGAGCTGCGCGAACATGTGGACTTGGGGGATCCGTCGCCGATCCCCCAAACCCTCTTATCGCAGGGGCTACTTCATCGTCACGGGGACGATCTTGCCCTGCTTCCACGTGACGAGCACGTAGTCCTTCTCGTTCAGCGCGTCGTGCTCGTCGGCCGTGAACGGATGCTTGTAGGTCTTGATGAGGCCGCGGTATTCGCCGAGGTTCTCGAGCGCGTCGCGGATCTTGACGCCGTCGGCCGCACCGGCCTTCTCGATCGCCAGGCCCACCAGGTGCATGGCGTCGTAGGCGTTGGCGGTACCGACCGGCGCCAGGATGTCCTCGGGGCCCTTGATGCCGTACTTGGCCTTCAGCGCCGAGATCACGCGATCGCCCACGTCGCTCTGCTTGCCGAAGAACGAATAGGTCTGCATGAAGACGACCGATTCCGAGAGCTCACCGGTCAGATCGGCGAAGCGCCCGCCACTGATCCCCCAGTGCGAGATGGTGGGCACGTCCCAGCCGATCTTGGCCCGGCTCTTCACCACCTGCGCGCCCTCGGGGGCATTGGCAACCAGGACGATGGCGTCGGCGCCGCCGTTCCGGAGGCGCAGGAGCTGGGGACTCATGTCGGGGTCGCCCCAATTGAACTTCTCGAACCCGACGGGCTGGGCGCCGAGCTGGCCGAACCACTTGGTGAGGCCTTCCTGGTTGCTGGCGCCCCACGGCGTGTTCTCGAGGATGATGCCCGGCTTCTTCTTGCCGAGCTTGTCGGTCACGTGCTTGGCGAGGAAATGGTCGACGATGTCGTCGTTGGCGGAGACGCGGAACATGAAGTTGGGGTTCCGGCCGTTCCGGGTGATGCCGGTCGCCGCGGCCCAGGGACCGACGTACGGCACCTTCAGCTCGTGGAACACGGGCAGCATCGCCAGGCCGACCGGGGAGTGGATTCCGCCGAACACCACGACCGCCTTCTCGCGCTCGATGACGTCGCGCGCGGCCGTCACGCCCTTCCCGGGGTTGCCCTCCTCGTCGCGGATAACCAGCTCGATCTTGCGTCCACCCAGCACGCCGCCCTTGGCGTTGATCTCGTCGATGGCGACGGTGAGCCCGCGCTTGATCGCCTCGCCCGAGAGCGCCGAGCCGCCCGACATGGCGGCCACCAGCGCGACGACCACCGGCGGCTTGGCCTGTTGCGCCGGCGCCATGGTGGCGGTGAGCGCGACGGCGAGCGTGAGAAGGAAAACGATGCGGGGAAATCCTGAGCGCCGCATAGAGCCTCCTGAACTTCGGTTGCCTCTTCGTTGGGCAGTGACGTTTTCGTCCGGGCGGGGAGACTGTAGCACGACGTCCGCAGGCGTGAGCGCGGAGGCTACAAGAGCTTCTCCATCACGATCGTATCGACCCAGCGGCCATCGAGCAGGCCCTGCTCCTTGTAGATCCCCACCGTGCGGAAGCCGTGCTTGTTGTAGAGCGCCATGCCGCCGGTGTTGTGGGCGAACGCCGACAGCACGAGCTTGTGGAAGCCGTGCTGGCGACCCAGCTCGATCAGCCTGGAGAGCAGCGCGCTACCCACGCCCTTGCCCCGGTAGCCGCGCTCCGCGTAGACGGAGAAGTCGGCGACGTGACGGTACGCGTCGCGCGTGTTGAACGCGTTCAGGCTTCCCCAGCCGACGACCTCGCGGCGCTCGTTCTCGGCCACGATGACCGGGTGCCGCGAGCTCTTGCCGGCCATCCACGCGCGTCGCTCGTCCGGCGTGCGCAGCTCGGTCTCCAGCGTGGCGAGGCGATCCTCGATCCCCTGGTTGTAGATGCGGCAGATGGCTTCGGCGTCGGAGGGCGTCGCCAACCGCACCGAGTATCCGCTCACCCCAGCTCCCGGGCGTCGAGCCGGCCTTCTTTCTCGAGCCGAGCGAACTCCTCCAGTGTGCGCCGCACGCCGGCCTCGAGCGGAGTCGCGAGCGCCGGCCCGAGGTCCCTCTGGTAGCGCGCATCGTCGAGCGCGTCGGGAAAGGGAATCGGCTCCTCCACGTGGCTCCCGATGCAGCCAAAGGCTCCGGTGACGGGCATGCTCATGGCGGCAAACCATATCACACCGGCCGCCGGCTATAATCGCCAACGGGTATGTTTCAGAGCGAGCGCTTCTTCCGCGAGGCCTGGCCGACGATCTCGCAGGCCGTGGAGTCGCCGGCCGACGCGGCGCGTGCGGTGCAGTGGATCCTCGGGCGCACCGGGCTCACGCGCGGCACGGCCGTGCTCGACGCGCCCTGCGGCTTCGGGCGGCACTCCGTGGAGTTCGCGCGCCGCGGGTACCACGTCACCGGCGTGGACTTCAACGAGACCGAGGTCGAGCGGGCGCGCTCGGCGGCCAAGAGCGCGCGCGTCACGATGCGCCTCATGTGCCAGGACATGCGCGACATGGAGTTCTCGGGGGAGTTCGACCTCGCCGTGAACCTCTTCTCCAGCATCGGCTACTTCTCCGACGACGAGGACCGCCTGCTCCTCGATCGGTTCTGGCACGCGCTCAAGCCGGGCGGTTTGTTCGTGCTCGACACGCGCAACCGCGACCATTCCGTCCGGGCGATGCCGCCGGAGGAGCGGTTGCCGGTGGACGACGGCACGCTGCGCATCGAGAATCGGTTCGACGCCACCACGAGCCGTTGGCACGCGCGCTGGTGGCGTCTGCCCCACGAAGCCGGCGACGCGGCGACCGGTGAGCTGGTGGGTGAGACCGAGATCCGTCTCTACGCCGCCCACGAGCTGCGCGCCATGCTCCGTCCCGAGCGCTGGAGTCAGGTGGACGTGTACGGAGCGCTCGACGGCACGCCGTTCTCGCTCGACACGCCGCGCCTGGTCTTCGTCGCCCGCAAGTAGCGGTCGGCCCACCGAACGGAAAGGAGACGCATCCATGCCCGCCGATTCCCGGCCCCTCGTCGTCGTCAGCGCCCCGCTCCACAAGGACGCGGTCTCGATCCTCGAGCGCGAATGCCGCGTGATCCTCACCGAGGATCCGACCGAGGAGGCCATGATCAAGACGGCGGCGGAAGCTCAGGGCATCCTCTTCCGGGGCCGCCCGCGCTCCTCGGCCAGCCTCATGGAGGCGTGCAAGCGGCTCAAGGTCGTCGGGCGACATGGTGTCGGCCTCGACAGCGTCGACATCCCGGCGGCCACGCGGCTCGGCATCGCCGTCGTCCATGCGCCCGGATCGAACTCGCAGGCCGTGGCCGAGCACGCGCTGATGCTGATGCTCGCGTGCACGAAGCGCATCGTGACCGTCGACAAGCAGACGCGGGCCGGTGACTGGAGCGCCCGCGGTCACGGCGGCGACCGCGCCGGCGGCAACACCGAGCTGGGTGGCAAGACGCTCGGCATCGTCGGCATCGGCAACATCGGCCGCCGCGTGTCCAAGTTCGCCGGGGCGATCGGGATGAAGGTGCTCGCCTACGACAAGTACGTGCCGGCCGACGAGGTCCGCCGCCGCGGTGCCGAGCCGGTGGCGAGCCTGGAGGCACTCGTGCCTCAGGTCGACGTGCTGACCTGCCACACGCCGCTGACGCCCGAGACGAAGCACATGATCAACGCGCGGACGCTCGGGCTCATGAAGGACGGCGCCATCTACGTCAACACCTCGCGCGGCGGCGTGCAGGACGAGCGCGCCGTGTTCGAAGCGCTCACGCGTGGCAAGCTCGGTGCCGCTGGCATCGACGTATTCGAGCAGGAGCCGACGGCGCTCGACAACCCGATCCTGAATCTCCCCAACGTCGTCGTGTCGTGTCACGTGGCCGGTGTCACCAACGAGGCCAATCGCCAGATGGGTGTCCAGGTCGTCGGCGAGATGCTGCGCGTGCTCCGCGGCGAGCGTCCGGACGTCCTCGTCAATCCGGACGTGTGGCCGCGGTTGGGCCAGCGCTAGGAGAGCGGCGCCGATGAGCGTCGCATGACGTCGTTGGCCTCCGGCGCGCTCCCTGCGGCGTACAACTGCGTACGCCTCGGTCGCGCGCCGCTCGGCCGCCTCGTCCTGCTCGCTTCTCGCCGCCGCTCGGCGATCCTGGGTTGGGCCAGCGCTAGGAGAGCGGCGCCGATGAGCGTCGCATGACATCGTTGGCCTCCGGCGCGCTCCCTGCGGCTCGGGTCGCGGCGCACTCGGCGATGCACTCGGTCGTGCACTGTGAACGGAGCTGATAGTAGAATCGACCCATGCCGATCGACACGCGACACCCGCGCGAGATCCGGGCCGACATCCGGAGCGGCAAGCTCAGCGGCATCACGGCCGGACTCGGGCAGAACTTCGCGCAAGCCAATCTCGCGGTGTTGCCGAAGGACCACGCGTACGATTTCCTGCTCTTCTGCCAGCGCAACCCGCGGCCGTGTCCGCTGATCGAGGTCACCGACGTCGGATCGCCCGAGCCGGTCGGCGTGGCCCCTGGCGCCGACCTCCGGACCGACATCCCCCGCTACCGTATATATAAGGATGGCGTCGTGGCCGACGAGGTCACCGACGTCACGCCGTACTGGCGCGACGACCTGGTCGCCTTCCTCCTCGGCTGCTCGTTCACCTTCGAGTGGGCGCTGCTCGACGCCGGCATCCGGCTCTGGCACGTCGAGCAGGGCAAGAACGTCGCGATGTGGCGGACGAACGTCCAGTGTCGTCCGGCCGGCGTGTTCCACGGGCCGATGGTCGTCTCCATGCGTCCGATCGCGAGCAGTCAGCTCTCGAAGGCGGTGACGGCGAGCGCTCGCTTTCCGAACGCCCACGGCGCGCCCGTGCACATCGGTGATCCGGCGGCGATCGGCGTCAAGGACATCGCCAAGCCGGACTGGGGTGATGCGCAGGCGTTCAAGCCCGGCGACGTTCCGGTGTTCTGGGCCTGCGGCGTGACACCGCAAGCGGTGGCACTCGCCTCGCGGCCGCCGTTCATGATCACGCATAGCCCCGGCCACATGTTCATCACCGACGTCCCGAACTCGCAGCTCGCGGCGCTCTAGTCGAGAGGGGTTTCTGCGCTTCTTCCCCGCAGGTGATCTTGCCGTTTCCGTCATCCTCGGCGAGGAGATCAGCGTAGAGCTCAACACCCGCGTTCGCGCGCTCGAATACCTGATCCAGCAGAAGGGCCTGGCCGGCGTCACCGAGATGACGCCGAGCTTCAGCGCGCTGCTCGTCTACTACGACCCGGGCGTCACCACGTACGAAGCCTTGTGCGCCACGATCACCGCGATCGCTGACCAGGCCGACACGGCCGTGCTGCCACCCTCGCGAACGGTGGAGCTGCCCTGCTGCTACGACGATCCCGAGCTCGGCTTCGATCTGGTGGCCGCCGCCAAGCGGCTCGGGCTCAGCCCCGATGAGCTCGTGAAGCTCCACGCCGGCGCCGACCACCTCGTCTATTTCATCGGGTTCACGCCAGGCCTGCCCTACATGGGGGGCATGCCCGATGCGCTCCACATCCCGCGGCTCGAGACGCCGCGCACGAAAGTGCCGGCGGGCAGCGTCGGGATCGGCGGCATCCAGTGCTGCATCTACTCGGTCGAGAGCCCCGGCGGCTACTGGGTGCTCGGACGCACACCGTTGAAGCTCTACGATCCCGGGGCCGCCGACCCGATCCTTCTCCGCCCGGGCGATCACGTGCGCTTCCGTCGGATCGACCGGGCGCAGTACGATGAGATCCAAAAATCGTGCGCAGCCACGAGCACCTCGAACAGTCCACCCACGACGCAAGCCGGGCTGGCGGCCCCCGCTACAACAATAAAAATTCTCGACCCCGGCCCCCAGACCACCGTGCAAGATCTGGGGCGCCCCGGCCAGCTCCGCTATGGCATTCCGCAGTCGGGACCGATCGACCGCGCGGCGTTCGTGCTCGCGAATCGTCTCGTCGGCAACGCCGACACGGCCGCCGGCCTCGAGTGCACGGTGCTCGGCCCACGCTTCGAGGTCGAGGCGCCGTGCGCGATCGCGGTGACCGGCGCCGACATGCCGGTGACGATCAATGGCGCCGCGGCGCCAGCGTGGACGACGCTCGTCCTCCAGGCAGGCGACGTCGTGAAGGTCGGGACGGCGCGGTCGGGAGTCCGTTCCTATGTCGCATTTTCTGGGGGACTCGACGTGCCGCTGGTGCTCGGCTCGCGGTCGACGTACCTTCGTGGACGCCTCGGCGGGCTCGACGGCCGCGCGCTGAGGAAGGAGGACGTGTTGAGAGTGCTGCCGGCACCGATGCCCGCGCGGCGACACGTGAAGCCGAGCGCGATTCCCGACCTGACCGCCGCGCCGACGATCCGCGTCGTCCTCGGCCCGCAGGCGGAGCGCTTCACGGACGACGGCCTCGCGGCGTTGCTCGGTGGCGACTACGAGATGCTGCCCCAGTCCGACCGCATGGGCGCGCGCTTGCGCGGAGCGCGCATCGCCCACCGGCGCGGGCACGATATCATCTCGGACGGTATCGCCCTCGGCAGCATCCAGGTCCCCGGCGATGGCCAGCCCATCGCGCTCCTCGTCGACCGCCAGTCCACCGGCGGTTACACGAAGGTGGCGACGGTCTGTTCGTTCGACATCGGCCGCCTGGGACAGGTGAAACCGGGCCAGCGCCTGCGCTTCCGCGCGGTGACGCTGGCCGAAGCGCATCGCTCGCTCGGAGCGTGGCCCGCGTCCCTCGCGGACGCGCTGGCCGCGGAGTGACGGAGGCCGCATGGCCATCGACAAGGAGCTGCACGAGTACCTGGCGAAGACGGGCCGATCGCGGTCACTTCACGAAGAAGCCTGCGCCGTCATGCCAGGCGGCAACAGCCGGACGACGACATTCTTCGATCCGTATCCGTTCTACATCCAGCGCGCGCAGGGCGCCCACCTCTGGGACGCCGATGGCGTCGATCGCCTCGACTTCAACGGCAACTACACGAGCCTCATCCTCGGTCACGCGCCGCCCGACGTCGTGAAGGCGGCCCACGAGGCCGTCACGCTCGGGATGTCCTACCCCGGCCCCACCGAGCACGAGATCCGACTGGCCGAGGCCCTCACGCGCCGCATCCCGTCCATGGAGTCGCTGCGCTTCACGAACTCCGGCACCGAGGCGACGATGAACGCGGTCCGCGTCGCTCGCGCCTTCACGGGCCGGCCGAAGGTCGCCAAGTTCGAGGGCGCCTATCACGGCACGCACGACGCCGTGCTCGTGAGCGTGGCACCCGACGTGAAGGCCTCGGGGGGACGGCGGCATCCCAAGCCCGTGGCAGCGTCGGCCGGCGTGCCGGCGGCGGCGCTCAAGCAGACGATCGTCCTGCCGTGGAACGACGGCGACGCCTGCGAGGAGATCCTCACCAAGGAGGGCGCGCAGACCGCGTGCCTGCTCGTCGATCCGCTGCTCGGCATCGGCGGCATCCTGCTGCCCGAACCCGGCTTCCTGGAACGATTGCGGGCGGTGACGGAGCGGCTCGGCATCGTCCTGATCTTCGACGAGGTCATCTCGTTCCGCATCGCGTGGGGCGGCGCCCAGGAGCGCTTCGGCATCCGGCCCGATCTGACGACGCTCGGCAAGATCATCGGGGGCGGGCTGCCCGTCGGCGCGTTCGGCGGCCGCGCGGACATCATGAACGCGTACGACCCGCGGCGCGGCGGCGCCCGCATCAGCCACGGCGGCACGTTCAACGCCAACCCCGTGACGATGGCGGCGGGCCTGGCCACCATGAACGCGCTCTCGCCCGAGGCGTACAGCCGACTGGACTCGCTCGGCGACCGCCTGCGCGGCGGTGTGTCGCGTCTGCTGCAAGCCACGCGTCGAAAGGGCCAGATCACCGGCGTCGGCTCGCTCTTCTGTCTGCACTGGACGACCGGGCCGCTCACCGACTACCGCTCGAGCCGCCCCAAGGACACCGAGGCCCCGATGCGGATCTTCCTGGGCCTGCTCAACGAAGGCATCCTCCTCTCCCAGCGCGGGCTCGGCGCCTGCTCGCTGGCCATGAGCGAGGAAGACACCGACCGCTTCGTCAACGCCCTGGCCCGCGTGCTGGCCAGGGAATAAGGAGATCCTCGATGGCGAGCAAGTTCATCGATCTCAACTGCGACATGGGCGAGAGCTACGGGCGCTGGACGCTCGGCGCCGATGCCGAGATCATGCCGTTCATCACGTCCGCGAACGTGGCCTGCGGCTATCACGGCGGTGATCCGCACGTCATGCGCAAGACGGTCGAGCTGGCGCTCCAGCACAACGTCGCGGTCGGCTCGCATCCCGGACTCCCCGATCTCATGGGCTTCGGCCGCCGGGTGATGGACGTCTCGCCGCAGGAGATCAAGGACTACATCTGCTACCAGACCGGCGCGCTGCGCGAGTTCTTGCGCACGGCCGGCGCCGAGCTGCAGCACGTCAAGCCGCACGGCATCCTCTACAACATGATGGAGAAGAGCGAGAGCCTGGGGGAGGCGGCCGGCGAGGCGGTGATGGCCTCGGGCAAGACGACGCTGATCCTCATGGCCGCGGCGGGCAGCAAGTACGAGCGGGTCTGCCGGAAGATGGGCGCGCGGGTGGCGGCCGAGGGCTTCGCCGATCGCGCCTACAACGTCGACCTCACGCTCGTGTCCCGGAAGATCGCGGGCTCGCTCATCACCGATCCCCAGAAGGCGGCCGCGCAAGCCGTGAAGATGGCCATCGAAGGCAAGGTCGTCACGATGGACGGCGTCACCGTCGACATGACCGTGCACACGATCTGCTGTCACGGCGACACGCCGGGTGCCGAGCGCATCGTGCGCACCGTGCGCGAGGCGCTGGACAAGGCGGGCTGCCAGGTGAAGTCGCTCCGCGACTGGTTGCCGGCGGCGTGACGCGACTCTGCGACGAGCTGCTCCAGGGAGCGATCGACCTCCACCAGCACGCCGCGCCCAGCGTGTTCGAGCGTGTGACCGACGACATCGGGCTCGCGCTCGAGTCACGCCAGCGCGGCATGCGCGCGGTGCTCCTCAAGGCGCACGAGCACGACACCACCGGACGGGCGGCGCTCGTCCGGCGGCAGGTGCCCGGCATCGAGACATTCGGCGGCATCGTGCTCAATCACAGCGTCGGCGGCCTCAATCCCCAGGCCGTCGACGGCTGCATCAAGCTCGGGGGCCGCATGGTGTGGATGCCGACGCTCTCCGCGCGCCACCACATCGGCTTCTTCGGTGGCAGTCACTTCGGCGCGTCGATGCGCGCCAGAGCCGATGCTGTCGAGCGCAAGACGACGGAGCACAAGACGCTCACCGGGCTGTCGGTGCTCGACGCCCACGGCGCGCTCCTGCCCGGGGTCCGCGAAATCCTCGAGCTGATCGCCGCCGCCGACATCTGTCTCTCGACCGGCCACCTCTCGCTTCCCGAGATCCGCGTCCTCGTGAAGGAAGCGCGCAGCATCGGTGTGCGGAAGATTCTCATCACCCACCCCGACCTGGCGCTCTCGGGGATGTCGCTCGAGGATCAGCAGGCCCTCGCGGCCGACGGGGCGATTCTCGAGAAGGACATCATCACCATGATGCCCGCCTGGCAGAGCCTCTCGCTCCAGCAGATGGTGGCGTCGATCCGCGCCATCGGCCCCGCTCACTGCGCCCTGGCCACGGACTTCGGCCAGTTGCACCATCCGGTGCCACCGGAAGGGATGCGCGTGTTCGTCCAACTGCTGCTGGAGCAGGGAATCACGCCGGAGGACATCCGGACGATGGTCGCGGAAAATCCAGCAAGGCTCCTGGGAGTCGACGAGAGGGTTTGAAGAAGTTACGCGGCGACGGACGCCGCACCGCTGGCAGGGCCGGATCGCAGACTCTGCTTGAGCTGTCGCAGCAGAAGCGTCCATTCGATCGGCTTGGTCAATACGACGTCGGCACCGGCCTCCCGAGCCCGGCTGGCGTACGGCTCGCCGTAGCCGGTCACGACGACCACGTGGGGCCGCGAGCGAGTGGTCGCGAGCACTTCGCGGATCAGGATGTCGCCCGGAATGTCGGGCAAGCCGAGGTCCGTGAGTAGGATGTCGAAGGGCTCCCGACCCGCCAACTCGACGGCTTGTCGCCCGGTTGACGCCGTCGCCACCTCGGCGCCCTCGGCCCTGAGCAGCACCCCGAAGGCATCGCGGATGTCGTCCGCATCCTCTACGAGCAGGATCCGGCCGTTTTCCAGCTCGCCCCTGACGCCATGTCCCTGCATACCCTGGGCCTGCTCAGACGCAATTGCGATGCCGGCCACCTCCCGATGGAATTCTCCCGGACACTGACGGCTTCCGACGGCGCCCGGCTGGCCTACCGGCTGTGGCGCCCGGCCCGGTCGCGTGGCCTTCTCATCCTGCTGCACGGCCTCGCCAGCAATGCCACGCGCTGGAGCGAGTTCGTCGCGACCACGTCGCTGCGAGAGAACTGGGACATCCTCCGACCCGATCTGCGCGGCCAGGGCGCGTCCGTGCATCGCGGCCGGATGGGAATGGACGTCTGGTGCGACGATCTCGCGGCGATCGTGAACGCCGAGCCTCACGAGACCGTGGTGGTGGTCGGGCACTGCTTCGGGGCCAACATCGCGCTCGAGTTCGGCCGCCGCCGGCCGAAGGCCGCGGCCGGCCTCGTGCTCATCGAGCCGATCTTCGCCGAAGCGTTGCGGGGAGGACTCGGACACGCCGCGAGGTGGCGTGGGGTGCTGGCGCCGGTCGTCTCGATCGTGCGCGGGCTCAACGCGCTCGGGCTGTACCGGCGCCGTCTGAAGCCGCTCGACCTCGAAGCCCTCGATCGCGAGACGCGCGCGGCGATCGCCGCCGGCAACAGCCAGGTGCTGCTCGAGCGTTACGCGTCACCGTGGGATGACCTGGCGTGTATCCCGCTCGGCGTCTACCTCCAGGCATTGCTCGCGCTGGTCGCCGGCATCGGCGATCTCTCGGACGTTGCCGCGCCCACCCTCACGCTGCTCTCCAGTGGGGGCGCCTACGGCGATCCGGCGGTCGTCGAGCGGAGGCTCGCCGAGCTGCCTCACGGTGAGATCGTCGTGATCGATGCCGAGCACTGGATCCCCATGGAACGTCCGGTGGAAATGCGGCGCGCCATCGAGGCGTGGCTTGACCGTCATCCGGGGCAATGATTAACTGAAGCGCCCGCATGGACAGTCCGCTGAAACGAACTCCGCTATTCGATGCACACGTCGCCGCAGGCGCGCGCATGGTTCCGTTCGGCGGATGGGAGATGCCCGTGCAGTACACGGGCATCATCGAGGAGCACCGCACGGTCCGCTCGGCCGTCGGCCTCTTCGACGTCAGCCACATGGGCGAGTTCGAGGTGACTGGCGCGCAGGCGCTGGCCGCGCTGCAAGTCCTGACCACCAACGACGTCAGCGCGCTCGAGATCGGACAGGTCCAGTACTCGCTGCTCTGTGTTCCCGACGGCGGCATCGTCGACGACCTCACGCTCTACCGGCTCGGGGCCGAACGGTTCATGCTCACCGTCAACGCCGCCAACATCGACAAGGACTGGGCCTGGGTCACCGAGCAGTCGCGCCAGTTCCGCGGCGCCGCGTGGCGCAACATCTCGGCGGACACCGCGCTGATCGCGGTGCAGGGACCCAAGGCCGAAGCGCTCGTGGGCCGGCTCGCCGACTGCGACGTCGCGGCGATCGGCTACTACCGGTTCAGGTCGGGCCACGTGGCCGGGGCACAGACGGTGATCTCGCGCACCGGGTACACCGGTGAGGACGGCTTCGAGCTCTACCTGCCCGCGCGCGACGCCATGCGAGTGTGGCGCGCGCTGCTGGACAGGGGCGCGGCCGACGGCGTGGCACCCATCGGGCTCGGCGCGCGCGACACCCTGCGCCTCGAGATGCGCTACGCGCTCTATGGCAACGACATCGACGAGACCACGAACCCGATCGAAGCGGGGCTGGGCTGGGTGGTGAAGGCGGCCAAGGGGGAGTTCACCGGGCGCGACGCGATCGAGAAGGTGCGCGTCGCCGGGCCGCGGCGCAAGCTCGTGGGCATCGAGATGGCCGACCGCGCGGTGGCCCGTCACGGCTATCTGGTCGTCAAGGACAGCCACACGCTGGGCGTGGTCACCTCAGGGTCGTACGGCCCGTCGGTCGACAAGTCGATCGCGCTCGCCTACGTCGAGGCGCCGCACGCGGTCGTCGGTGCCGACCTCGGCGTCGACATCCGCGGCCAGGCGCGTCCGGCGCGCGTCGTGAAAACGCCGTTTCATCCGTCGCGGGTTAAGAAGTGACGCGGACACCCGGAATGGATAGGTCGTTTCGAGCGCGGGCTTTGCCCGCGCAACTCCTCCTGGGGGGAGGCATCGGAAGGGGGGCGGAGCCCCCCTCCGAGCACAAAACGCCGTTTCATCCGTCTCGGGTGAAAAAATAAGAGGACAGCGATGGCGAACATTCCGGCGGACCTGAAGTACACGAAAGAGCACGAGTGGGCCAAGCGGGAAGGTGACAAGGTCCGCGTCGGCATCACGCACTTCGCGCAGGAGCAGCTGGGCGACGTCGTGTTCGTCGAGCTGCCGAAGGTCGGCACCAAGGTGACGTCGCACAAGACGTTCGGTGTCGTCGAGTCAGTGAAAGCGGTGTCCGACCTGTACGCCCCGATCTCGGGCGAAGTGCTGGAGACGAACACCGCGCTCACCAAGACTCCGGAGCTGGTGAATCGGGATCCCTACGGCCAGGGCTGGATGCTGGTCGTCAAGGCCTCGAGCGCGGGCGACTGGGACCAGCTCCTCACCGCGCAGCAGTACGAGCAGTTCGTGGCCGACGGCGCCCACTGATGCGCTTCCTGCCCGCGACGTCACAGGACCAGCGCGCCATGCTGGAGACGATCGGCGCCCGCGGAATCGAGGACGTGCTGGTCAAGATCCCGGCCAAGTCGCGCCTGGACCGCCCGCTGGCGCTGCCGCCCGCGCTGGCCGAGACGGAGCTGATCCGTCACATGCGCGCGATGGCCGCGAAGAACGCGGACAGCGACAGCCACGTCTGCTTTCTCGGTGCCGGCGCCTACGACCACTACGTGCCGAGCCCGATCGATCACCTGATCCGCCGCGGCGAGTTCTTCACCGCGTACACGCCGTATCAGCCCGAGGCGAGCCAGGGCACGCTCCGGACGATCTACGAGTACCAGACGATGATCGCCGAGCTGACCGGAATGGACGTGGCCAACGCGTCGATCTACGACGGGGCCTCGTCGCTGGCCGAGGCGGCGCTGATGGCTCACGCGGTGACCGGCCGGCCCGAGGTCGTGCTGGCCGGCGGCGTCCATCCGCTCTACCGGCGCGTCGTTGCGACGTATTGCGACGGGCCGGGCGTCAAGCTCCGCGACGTCGCCGCGCCCGCGGGCGTGCTCGACGCGGCCGCCGTCACGAAGTCGGTCGGCGCCAAGACCGCCGCGCTCGTGGTCCAGTCACCGAACTTCTATGGCTGTCTCGAGAACGTCGCGGCGGCGGCCGAGATCGCCCACGCCGCCGGGGCGCTGCTGGTCGTCGTGGCCGATCCGGTGAACCTCGGCGTGCTCGAAGCTCCGGGCCGGCTCGGCGCCGACATCGTCGTGGGCGACGGGCAGGGCCTCGGCGTGCCGCTGTCGTATGGTGGCCCGTACCTCGGCGTCTTCGCCGCCAAGAACGACTTCGTGCGACGCATGCCGGGGCGCCTCGTCGGCGCGACCGTGGATCAGGACGGCCAGCGCGGGTTCGTGCTGACGCTGCAGACGCGCGAGCAGCACATCCGACGCGCGAAGGCGACGTCCAACATCTGCACGAACGTGGCGCTGTGCGCGCTGATGGCGACGATCTATCTCGCGACGATCGGCAAGCAGGGCCTGGTCCGGGTGGGCGAGCTGTCGATGGCGAAGGCGCACTACGCCGCGGACCGGCTGACGAAGATCCCGGGCGTGACGCTGCGCTTCGAGGCGCCTTTCTTCAAGGAGTTCACGCTCAAGCTCCCGAAGCCCGCTGAGCGCGTGGCGGCCCGGCTGGTGAAGCAGAAGATCCTCGCCGGGGTTCCGCTCAAGGCGTTCGATCGGAAGCTCGCCGACTGTCTGCTCGTCGCCGTCACCGAGAAGCGCACGAAGGAAGAGATCGACGCCTTCGCCGAGGCGCTGGCCAAGGCGGTGGCCTGATGCCGTACGACAATCAGCGCGCGTACGATCGATTGGCCTTCGAGCTGTCCTCGCCCGGCCGCATCGCCTACTCGCTGTCCGAGCCCGACGTGGACGTCGCGGCCGCCCGCACCAAGATTCCCGCGGCGTACTTGAGAACGCAGCCAGCCGAGCTGCCCGAGCTCAGCGAGCTGGACGTGGTCCGCCACTATTCGCGACTCAGCCAGATGAACTACGGCGTCGATACGCACTTCTATCCGCTCGGCTCGTGCACGATGAAGTACAACCCGAAGATCAACGAGGACATGGCCCGCGTGGCGGGCTTTGGCCGCCTGCACCCGCTGGCGCCGGAGGCGGCGAGCCAGGGTGCGCTGGAGCTGCTGCACGACCTGGCGGGAATGCTGGCGGAGATCGCGGGCATGGACGTCGTGTCGCTCCAGCCGGCGGCCGGCGCCCAGGGCGAGCTGGCCGGCGTCCTGATGATCCGCGCCTATCACGCCTCGCGGGGCGAGAAGCGGACGAAGGTCCTCATCCCGGACTCGGCCCACGGGACCAATCCCGCCTCGACCGCGATCGCCGGCTACGAGGTCATCGAGGTGAAGTCCGACGCCAACGGCGAGGTCGACCTGGGCGACCTGGCGCGGCACCTCGGCGACGACGTGGCCGCCTTCATGATCACCGTGCCGAACACGCTCGGAAACTTCGAGCCGCGCATCGTCGACATCACCGAGATGTGCCACGCCCGGGGCGTGCAGGTGTACATGGACGGCGCCAACCTCAACGCGATCCTCGGCATCACGCGTCCCGGCGACCTCGGCTTCGACGTCTGCCACTTCAACCTGCACAAGACCTTCACGACCCCCCACGGCGGCGGCGGCCCCGGCGCCGGACCCGTGGGCGTGAAGGCGCACCTGGAGCCGTTCCTGCCCACGCCGGTCGTGGTGAAGAACGGCGAGGCATACGCGCTCG